>CAXFTV010000147.1:0-3912 GCA_964005845.1 uncultured bacterium | reverse complement strand
CTCTTCCCCTCTCACCTCACCGCGAATAAGCCCGCTGTTGTCCAGATAGGGTATGGGCGGCTCGCCGTTCTCTCCTTCTACCAGGAACATTTCGTGCATCACTCCACCCGCCACTTCGCCGTAGAGTTTTGCACAGGCCGTTGCGAGAAAATCCTGATACAGGGCCGCCGGTTTGAATTGCTTGTATTGGCATTGGAAGTAGAGCTTTTTGAAACCAGCATAATCGGTCGGCTTTGTCGCCAGCGTAAAGAAGTCGCTTGTATGCGGGTTCCACGAATACTCCGCGTTGAGCAACTGCAGCGGCTCCGAGTACGAATGCCCGCTAGAGCTGACCAGCATCTCGACCCCGTCGAATATGTAGTTCAAAGCTGGCGTCGCTAAAAAGAGTTGGTCGTTGTAGTGTCCATCTGCGCCATAAAAATAGAAGATGCCGTATCCCAGTTCAGCGTCGTCGGCTGCTAGCGCCGTTTGCAGTTGGGGCACCCGACGCGAATTATCGCCGTGGTTGAGAAAAATCTCCCTGAATCCGGGAAATACTTTGTCCCGATACTGCAGAAGCCCGCTTAAAGTCGACCAATACTGCAAGCCTGTATTCCATGCTTCATCGTCCATGCTATGGGATAAATAACCGGGGCTTATCGGCAGGATGAGGCACTCCTCCTCCGCTACATAGGTTTCGCTGCTGACGCTCCGCACGGTCTCGACCAACCGGTTGTAGAGGTAGGCGTAGGCGCCGGCCATACCGTCCGCTGCATTCACTTTGTCGTTGGGCCATTTCTGGCGACAGGCCGGACAGCGCGTTACCCAGGTTTGGGAATCCAATCCCTCATCCTGCTGGTGTATGTATAGGGCGCCGGGCTCTACTGCCTCGACGAAGGTTCGGATCCCTTCCAGCCTCTGTTCCATTAGGGCTTCGTTCGACAGGCAAGTGCCGCAGTAGCGTTCCCCTGCAATACAGGGATAGATCTCGCCGTGCGGGTATTCTTTGCGGTTCTCCAAAATCGGGCCGCGGTAAAGATGGGGTTTGTCGCGAAAACCGCCGGCTATCCCCGTCCCGAAGCCGCTGTACATGAGGTAGATGCCGCGCAATCTGGCTTGCCGATTGAGCTCTCGCATCAAGGCGGCATACTCCGGAAAACTATCAATTCCCCAGCCGAATCCGTCAAAGATGATGAAATTGACCTTGTACTGCAGGGCCATATCCAGTTTTTCCAGGATGCGCTGTCGGTAGGCTCCGATCCCGTCGCCCCAGTCGTACCCCCAATCATAGGACTCGACTCTGAGCAGCCACCGATTGCCCCGGTACTTGTACTGAGGATAATCCTCGACGTGTACATGCGGTAGCCCCAACCCGCCGCCGTCCTCTGCAAATAGCTGGATGAGCGTAGCCATGCCGTATTGCGCCCCTTGATCGCTCTGGGCGCAAACGTACACCGGCTGTTGCGGAGCGCATACTATGACGTATCCTTGCGCAGCGGCGTTTTTTTGCTGAAACACCCCCAGATCGAGCCCCGGCGGCAAATTCCTCTCTTGCAGTACCGCATGGCTGTAGAGGACGATGTCTTCCTCTGTCGCTGGCATTCGACCCCATTGAATGTTAAGATGAAGGCCAAATTTTTCTCGCAATTCTCTCTTTAAATACTCTGCGGCAAAGAGCAATTTGGCGGTCTGCTCTTCCATGATGCACAGGGTGTAGACCCTATCTCTGGCATAGGTTTTCCGGCCGGCGTCGAAGTGGCGGATTTTTTGCGGTGTCGGGATTATTTTCAGGGCGTTGGCAATCAATGGTTTGGTCTCATTTTCCGTTTATGACAGATTTTATATAGGGATTTTTAAGGGGTGGGGTCAAGCGGTGTGGGGCCGATCGGATGGGGCCTATCCGGTGCTTGACCCTTGCGCGGAACGAGGGTATGATAGACGGCGGATTGAAGGAGGTGCGAAGTCCTATGCGTTTGAAGATTGCTACCTGCCAGTTTCCCGTCAGCTGCCCTTCAGCGGCCACTACCGCCTGCACGATTTTCTGGAGCGGGGCGCCTCTTATCCGATGGATACTGAGCTGCGCTGGGCTGAGTGGAAGGAAGACAGGTTGGTTGCGGACTGCTCCCCATTTCGGTACCACTTAGCGTGAGAGATCGGCTCTATTTTTAAGGCGTATTAGCATGTGTTTTTGCAAAGGCATTCGGCGTTAAATAGCCCAACGCGCTGTGAGGATGTTCCTCGTTATATTGATGCTGCCAAGCTCTTATTTTACTGCGTGCCTCCTCAATGGATTCAAACCAATGGGCATTGAGGCATTCCTGCCGCAAGCGTGCATTAAATGACTCGATATGCGCGTTATCTGTTGGAGTGGCTGGCCTTGAGAATACCAACTGGACCTCATTCCAATAGGCCCATTGGTCCAGCGCGACCGAGGTAAATTCGGGACCATTATCGACTCGAATTTTCTTGGGGACGGAGCGTCGATGGGACACCTTAGCCAGCAGCTCGGCCACTTGGATACCCCGGAAATGAGAGCCGACCCCGATATATACACTCTCACGGCTAAAGTCATCGACTATCGTTAATACCCGAATTCGACGACCATCCACCAGCGCGTCGCTCATAAAATCCATACTCCACTGCTCATTGAGTTGATTCGGAGTCGATTGCAATATCCGAGCTTGATGACTGACACGACGACGACGTTTCTTTGGTCGAATCAGCAGGTTTTCTTCCCGATAGAGCCGGTAGACTAAGCCCTTACCCACCGACCAACCTTCGCGTTGCAGCAGGGTCGTCAACCGGCGATACCCCCATCCGATTCGACTCAACGCCAGGTCGCGGATGCGCTGACGTAAGGCCGTATGCTGCGGTGCTCTGCTTTGATATTTATACGTCGATCGGGCCAAGGGAATCACCCGACACGCCCGTCGAATACCTAAGCCGTAGGTCGATCTAAGATACTGGACCATAGGGCGTTGTTGCGCTGGTTTCACCACTTTTTTTTCAGTACATCCTGGAGCATGTGCTTATCCAGCGTCAAGTCTGCCACCAATTGTTTGAGTTTCCGATTTTCATCCTCCAACTGCTTGAGGCGGCGCAATTCGGCTACACCCATACCCGCGAATTTCTTTTTCCAGCGGTAAAACGTGGCTTCGCTGACCTCCATCTTACGGCAGATCTCAACCACGGGCACGCCGCTTTCTGCTTGTCGTAAGGCAAAGGCGATTTGCTCTTCGGTGATGCGTTTTCCTTTCATGATCGGGCTCCTTCCCGACCTCAAAATAGCGCCCATTCGCTCGCAATCCAACTGGTACAGCTTTCAGGGAGGAGACCACCCATCAGCCTTGGCCACAGGGGATGGCACTGTGGGCTTCACATCCGATATTCTGGTCCCCCCTGAAGTCATCGCCGATGACGAGCCGGCCCGCATGGCCCGTTATCCGGGAATTGGCGGCCAAAACTGGCTCATCTCTGGACAGCCCCTCAAGCGTTGGCTGGCCACTCCCTAAAAAGGGATGCCTAAAGCGCGCACCCGGCGGCAAACGGGTCTAGCATACGACCAAATTGCTTGACCCGAAGACCTAAAAGGGCCTTTATATTTCCTATATATCGGATTGGCCGCGACCGTAGTGAGGGAAGGCTCGGCCTTCTGCGTTTATTCATGGACCACGCGCCAGTCGACTAGCACGATTCCGGCCTGGATGTCGCTGTCCGTCAGGCGATGATCCGGCGTGGCTTCTTCTTCTTCCCAGTCGCTACCAAGCAGTACTCCATCTCGCTGGCCCACACCGAGGAAGAGATCGAAATAACCTCAGCGCCTTCGGCCAAGCTCTCGACGAGGCGATACCCGTTTCCTGAAGGCGCACGATGCCGCAACGACGCACCATCTACTACGACGACGCCCGCCACTTTTTCCTGTGGAACTTCGAG
>CAXFTV010000146.1:0-3143 GCA_964005845.1 uncultured bacterium | reverse complement strand
CCGCCAGCCAGATCATCGGCATGCAGCTCATCACGCACCAGACCGGCCCCCAGGGGCAGAAGGTCAAACAGGTTCTGGTCGAAGCGGCCAGCGACATCGAACACGAATTCTATCTGGGCATCACTCTGGACCGGGCGCAAAATAAGCTGGTGATCATGGCCAGCCGCGAAGGCGGGGTGGAAATAGAGGAGGTGGCAGCCCACAGTCCGGAAAAAATTCTCAAGGAAGTCGTCGATCCAGGCGTCGGGTTACAGCCCTTCCAGGCCATGAGGCTGGCCTTTGGGTTGGGTTTGGCAGGAAAAATGGTGGGTGGTGCGGCGCGTTTTATCATGCGCCTTTATAAAGCCTACGAGGGAGCGGATTGTTCCCTGGCCGAGATCAATCCGCTGGTCACCACCCGGGATGGCCAGATTCTGGCGCTGGACGCCAAGATCAATTTTGATGACAACGCCTTGTTCCGCCACAAGGATCTGGCGGAGTTGCGCGATCTGGATGAAGAGGAGGACCTCGAGGTCGAGGCCTCACGCTACGACCTGAACTACATTAAACTCGACGGGCAGATCGGCTGTATGGTCAACGGTGCCGGTCTGGCTATGGCCACCATGGACATCATCAAGCTGGCGGGTAGCGAGCCAGCCAATTTTCTCGATGTGGGCGGTGGCGCCAGTGCCGAGACCGTGGAAAATGGTTTCCGCATTCTGCTTTCGGACCCCAATGTACGGGCGATCCTGATCAACATTTTTGGCGGTATCGTGCGCTGTGATCGGGTGGCCGAGGGCGTGATCCAGGCGCGCAGAAATCTTGCCGTCAGCGTGCCCATCGTGGTGCGCTTGGCCGGGACTAATGCCGATGTGGCCGCCCGGATGCTGGAGGACTCGGGACTGAACTTTGCGGTGGGACAGGGTTTGAGGGACGCTGCCGAGAAGGCAGTGGCCGCGATCCAAAACTGAGGGAAACGAGATATGAGCGTTCTGGTCGATGAAAATACCAGGCTGGTCGTGCAGGGTATTACCGGTAGCGAGGGGTCCTTCCACGCCCAGCAAATGTTGGAGTATGGCACCCGGATCGCAGCGGGCGTAACGCCTGGCAAGGGGGGGCAGGATTTCGCTGGCATACCTGTATTCAACACGGTTAGCGAAGCAGTCGACAACACCGGTGCAAACGTTTCGGTTATCTTTGTGCCGCCGCCCTTTGCAGCCGACGCGATCATGGAGGCGGCCGAGGCCGGAGTAGAACTGGTGGTGTGCATCACCGAGGGCATCCCCACCGCCGATATGGTGCGCGTCTACCAGTACCTTCAGGGGCGCTCCACGCGCCTGATTGGCCCCAACTGCCCCGGCATCATATCTCCGGGCAAGTGCAAAATCGGCATTATGCCGGGTTTTATCCACAGGCCCGGCAAGATCGGCGTTATTTCGCGCAGCGGTACCCTGACCTACGAGGCTGTTGGCCAGTTGAGCGAGCGCGGCATTGGTCAATCCACCTGCATCGGCATTGGTGGCGATCCGATTATCGGCACCCGCTTTGTGGATGCCCTCAAATTATTCAGGAAGGACGCGGATACCGAAGCTGTAGTGATGATCGGCGAGATCGGTGGCACCGCCGAGGAAGAGGCTGCCGCTTATATCCGGCGTTATTACGACAAGCCGGTCGTCGGTTTTATTGCCGGGCGCACCGCCCCGCCCGGACGTCGGATGGGGCACGCCGGGGCCATCATAGCCGGTGGCAAAGGTACGGCAGATGAGAAAATGAAGGCTATGAAACGGGCGGGAATTCACGTGTGTGAGAGCCCGGCGGAAATCGGTGCGACCGTGGAAGCAGCTCTGGCCGCGTAAATCCAGTCGGGTGCAGGCTAAATTTACAGAACTCCGTTTTCTGCCGATGGCGCAGAGAACGGGGTTTTTTTGTGCGGCTTCGGCGCGCGTTTTCGTTCTTTGGACCACCTGGATTGGCTGTAGTGTCCCAGGCCTCAAGCATCTGTCCAGGCCGAAAATTATGGTTTTAGCTAGCAGGCCTGCCTCTAATGTTACAACGCTATCTCGTTGCGGAAATAGCGTGCATCATATGCGATGCACGAGCGAGAGGGTGGGTGTTGTAGGAAGATAAATCACTGAAAAAAAATAGTTTATGTGAGTTTAACGAGAATTATTTAAGCCTTGCCGTGCTAAATAGAATTTGAAAAGGAAGTGTCCGAAACAGGCCGGGGTTCCGCCGTGGCGAGAGGAGGATGTAGCGGCAGGAGGGGAGGGAGGCGGTGCAAAAATCGCAGGCCGGCGATTAAAATCACCAGGGCGAGTGCGGTTATCGGCAGGGGCAGGAAGTGGCCGGCGCCGAGTGTTTCCGGGCCCAGGTATATTTTCAGGTTGACACTGCCGACGGATACCAGATTGTTGATTATGTGGGCCAGGATAGCCGGGTAAATACTATGAGTCCAGTAAACCAGGGCGGCCAGGAAGAAACCAAAGAGGAAAAGGGCCGGTAGTTGCCAGGGGCGCAGGTGGATCAGGGCGAACAAAAGGGCCGTTCCCAGAACGGCGGTTCTGGGGCCGCGGTGGATGTAGAGCCCGGTAAAAATCAAACCGCGAAAAAAGAGTTCTTCGCACAATCCCGGGGCCAGGACTACGGTCGCCAGGACCAGCAACAGGTCGGGCAAATCGCGAACCAGCTGGATCTCCAGGATCATCTGCTGCATGCCGAGAGGTATATGCAGATCCATAAAACTCAATAACTTGCTGCAGAGCAGGTCAAAATCGGCAATCAGCAGGCTGGCGCACAGGGCCGTTAGCGCAGACGCCAAAAGTGCCGATGGCGGCGTGGCATTGAGTAGCAGCAGATCCTCCGGGACCATGCGGTGGCGACGGATGAATAGGGCCATTAGCCAGAGGATTGAGAGTTCCGCTGCCAACAGGCCGAGTTGCTGGGAGTGCAGACTGAAGACCTGGCCCACCAGCAGTGGGGCCAGAAAAGCGGCAAAAATCACCAGGCGCAGAACCTGAGCGGGGGTCGGGTAGTGGTTCATCGGCCGCAGGGTACGCAAAGAGGCCTCTTTGCGGTGGAGGGAATGACGAGTTCCCCCAAAAAAGCGGTCCGGCGGGGGTGCACTACTTTTCTTCCTCTTCGGTGAGGATGTGCACCTTGCCGTT
>CAXFTV010000145.1:0-4053 GCA_964005845.1 uncultured bacterium | reverse complement strand
GCCCTGTACGGCTCGGGACTGGAGCGCCACTCAAAACCCTGGTCGCCGGACAACGCGGTGAGTGCCACTCCCGGTTCCACCGCTCTGGGAACACCCGAACTCCAGCTCAACGCCGGCCGCGATACCGTGGTCCTGGAAGTGACCAATATGGGCGACCGACCGGTACAGGTAGGATCCCATTTTCCCTTCTTCGAAACCAATGCGCAACTGCGCTTCGAGCGCGCTCGGGCATACGGCTTCCGCCTGAATATTCCCTCGGGGACGGCCGTGCGCTTCGAACCAGGCGAGACCCGGACGGTGGAGCTGGTGGAAGTTGCCGGGCACCGCATCGTACACGGCGGCAGCGGCCTGAGCGGCGGCGAACTGGGAACTGAAAACAAAGAAGCGGCACTGGCGCGGGCGCGGCAACGCGGCTTTCTCGGCGCCGACTAGGAGGGCGAAGCTCATGCAGATCGACAGACAAGCTTATGCTGATATGTACGGACCCACCACCGGAGATCGGCTCCGTCTCGGAGATACCGAACTGATGATCGAGGTCGAAAAGGACTTTGCGATATATGGCGAAGAGTGCAAATTCGGAGGGGGCAAGGTGCTGCGCGACGGCATGGGGCAAGCCAGTGGGGCCAGCCAGGAAGAAGCCCTGGACCTGGTTATCACCAATGCTCTGGTACTCGATTACAGCGGCATTTACAAGGCCGATATAGGCATCAAGGAGGGGCGTATCGCCGGCATCGGCAAAGCCGGCAATCCGGATATCATGCCGGGCATCAGCCCCGCAATGGTGGTCGGTGTCACCACCGAAGTCGTAGCCGGGGAAGGGCAGATCCTGACCGCGGGCGGCCTGGATGCGCACGTGCACTTCATTTGCCCGCAACAGATCGAAGAGGCCATAAGCTCGGGGATCACCACCATGCTGGGAGGCGGTACTGGACCGGCCACGGGCACCAATGCGACGACCTGCACGCCGGGGGCCTTTCACATCCGCATGATGCTGCAGGCCGCCGAGGCCTGGCCGCTCAACTTTGGTTTCCTCGGCAAGGGCAATGCGTCGCTGCCGCCGGGCCTGGTTGCACAACTCGAAGCCGGGGCCTGCGGCCTCAAGCTGCACGAGGACTGGGGCACGACCCCGGCGACCATCGACGCCTGCCTGGCCGTCGCCGAGGACTACGACGTGCAGGTGGCAATCCACACCGATACCCTCAACGAATCGGGTTTTGTCGAGGCTTCGCGCGCGGCCTTCAAGGGACGCACCATCCACACCTACCACACCGAGGGCGCCGGTGGCGGTCACGCCCCGGATATCATGCGGCTGTGCGGGGAAAAAAATGTGCTGCCCTCGTCGACCAATCCAACGCGGCCCTTTACGGTGAACCCCCTCGACGAGCACCTGGACATGCTGATGGTATGCCACCATCTGGACAAGAACATCCCCGAGGACGTGGCCTTTGCCGAAAGCCGCATCCGCCAGGAGACCATCGCCGCCGAAGATATCCTGCACGATTTGGGCGCCCTGTCGATCATCGCCTCGGACAGCCAGGCCATGGGCCGGGTCGGCGAAGTGGTATGCCGCACCTGGCAGACGGCCCACAAAATGCGCCAGCAACGCGGTTCTTTGCCCGAAGACTCAGCCGCCGGCAACGACAATTTTCGCGCCCGGCGCTACATCGCCAAATACACCATCAACCCAGCTCTGGCCCACGGCTTGAGCGCTCATATAGGCTCTGTAGAAACGGCCAAAATGGCCGATCTGGTGCTGTGGAAACCGGCCTTTTTCGGCATCAAGCCCGAGCTGGTTATCAAGGGCGGGGTAATCGCCTGGGCCCAGATGGGCGATGCCAATGCCTCAATTCCCACGCCCCAGCCGGTGTACCCGCGACCGATGTTCGGGGCGCAGGGCCGGGCGAGCGGACCTGCTTCCCTGGCCTTCGTATCACGGGCCTCACTGGAGCGAGTAGGCGCGCAGTACGGCCTGAGCAAGGAGGTGGTGGCGGTCGAAAACTGCCGCAATATCGGCAAAGACGATATGCGCCTCAACTCCCTGACCCCCCAAATAGAAATCGATCCGGAAACCTATAAGGTGCAGGTGGACGGAGAGGAGATCACCTGCGCGCCGGCAACCAAACTGCCCCTGGCACAACTCTACCACCTCTTTTGAAAAACGAGGTGCACACGGGCCATTTGTACGAACTGCTGCACCTGGCCGACAGCGCCCTGCCCGCCGGCAGCTACGCCTTTTCCAGCGGTCTCGAAGGCGCCTATCATCTGGGCTTGCTGCAAGCGCCGACAGCCCTGGAAGAATTTGTCCAGAGCGCCCTGGAGACAGCGGCCCGCAGCGATATTCTCTTCGTCAACTCCTGCTATGCTTCGGCGGCGATGGATTACCAGCTGCTGGGTGCGATGCTGCTATTCTACGACGCCATGGCCACGGCTCCGGCCCTGCGCCGGGCGAGCAATACCCAGGGCAAGAACTGGCTGCGGCTGCTGGGCGATCTCTATCCGCAGGCCGGAATCGACGAGCTGCGCCGCTGGCTGCTGGACAGCGGTCAGCCCACCCACTTCGCCGTTCTTTTCGGCGCCACCTTGCGCGCGGCCGGCTTCGCCGCCGCGGAGGCCCGACAACTCTACCTGTTCCAGCTCCTGCGCGACCAGATGAGTGCGGCGGTGCGCCTGGGCATCATTGGCCCGCTGGAGGCAACCCGCCGGCAACAGGGCCTGTACGGCTACTGCAGCCGGCTCCTCGAACAAGTCGAGGGACTCGACTACACCCGGGCGACGCGCGCCGCCCCACAGTTGGACATCGCCCAGAGCCTGCACGACCACCTTTATTCACGCCTTTTTCAAAGCTGAAGGAGATCCCATGGCCCATCGCGACCACCACCACGACCACACTCATGAGCCCCTCGAATCCCCGGGCCATTTCGCCCCGCGGGAAAGTGCAGACCCCGGGCGCGACTTTTCCCAGCGTGCCTTTACCGTGGGTATCGGCGGCCCGGTCGGCAGCGGCAAGACCGCATTGGTCCGGGCGCTGTGCGAACGCCTGCGCTCCGAGTACAGCCTGGGCGTGGTGACCAACGATATTTTTACGCGCGAAGACGCCGAATTTCTATTGCGCCACCAGGTGCTGGAATCGGCGCGCATCATCGGCGTGGAAACTGGTGGCTGTCCGCACGCGGCCATACGCGAGGATATTTCTCTCAACCTCAACGCCCTGGAAGATTTGATGGGACGCTTTGCCGGAGGCGTCGAACTGCTGCTGGTGGAAAGCGGCGGCGACAATCTGGCGGCCCATTTCAGCAAGGAGCTGGTAGACTATGCCGCTTACGTAATCGACGTATCCGGCGGCGACAAAATCCCGCGCAAGGGCGGACCGGGAATTACCCAGTCGGATTTGCTGGTGGTCAACAAGACCGACCTGGCGGATCTGGTCGGCGCCGATCTCGGTGTGATGGCGGCGGATGCCGGAAAAATGCGCGGCACAGGTCCTTCGGTCTTTGCCTGTATCAAGAACGGCGAGGGGGTAGATGAAATCGCCGCTTTTATTCTGGCGGCGCGCCGGCGAGCCATGGATAAATCCACTGTGGCCGAAGGGGAAAATTAGCCGTGCGGAATGCTTCTGGCGAATCAAGCCTGTACTCGTACGCTGGGCAGGAGGCAAAAATCTATGCCACTAAAAAAATGCTGCAGGGACGACCGGCGGAGCGCTGAAGCCAACGCCGCAGTGCGCAATCCCACGAACTTTGCGTCCATCCTCGACATGCTGAGATTGGTGCAAGGCGTTAAAGCATGCTGTTTTTTTGCCGCCCTTCTGCTTTTGCTGCCTGCGCTTTCCACCGCCGCAGAGCAAGAAGATTTTCGCTTCGGCCTGGCCGAGGCCAAGAGACGCCACCACATCAGCGGCAGGGGTTTTATCCGCGACTGGCTGGTCTCGGATGTCTTTCCCGGTTCGGCTTATTATATGGGAGAGGGCACCGATATCGACTTTCTGGCGGGCGAAGACGGTGAACAGCACTACCAACCTGCGGCGGACAAACTCGTCCGCTGGACCGATGGACG
>CAXFTV010000144.1:0-2879 GCA_964005845.1 uncultured bacterium | reverse complement strand
CCATTTGGATCAAGGTGGACAAATCGCCGATATGGTCGTCGTGGTTATGAGTGAAAATAACAGCATCAATCTCGGTTCTGGAGATGCTCACTTTATCAAGTAGGTACGTTACGTTCATTGGGAGATCGATACAAATAATCCGTTCGCGCCACTGAATCAGAGTGTGCATACAACTCTTGGGCGAAAAACCATCTTCCTCGCCGGTATCTATAACTTGGAACAACTTGAAGGGAACGTGCTTGACATCAATATCAAGGGGCGGCACATATTGCTCTTTTTTTGAGAGATTACAGTCAATCTCGACTTGCTCACCCTGATATTCAATTCCGAAAACATTGAGAGACTTTTTAGTAATACTCATACCTCGATAAGTGGTAGCCTTGTTGTTCGTATGACTATCCTCCAGCGCGATCAGGGGAATTAGTTCGAGCAATTCATCGATTGGCTGGATGCCGTTCAGAGACAGGCCCTCTATTTCCCGGGCGAGGCCCTCCATCTCCTCGTCCGAAAGGTCGCAACCTTCCATCTCTGCAGTATCGTAAAAACCGTAAAGACCACGGCGGAAACTTTCACTCGCCAGATCCAGCTGGCGTTGGGTACCAACCAGATGGGGTTTTTCTCCGCGAAAAAACATACCTTGATTGAACAGGCTGTGCAGAAGGGGAAACTCGACCAGAGTGCAACTGACTCCGCGGTCGGTTTGCATGAGCACGTCCGGGTAGACTATACCATTGATCTCCAATTCTTTCTGGATGAGATACTTGGCAGTATCGGGCCAGGCATTAAAAACCCAGGAAATCCCGGCCTCGGCTATACGCAGTAAAAAAGAGGCGGGACAAATCTTGATCAACTCAATTTTATTTTTTGCTGGTTGAGCTTCCATGAATCCCTCTCTCGCGGAGTTATACTCAGTCTCATGCACTTCAAAATAAGAAAGCTATACCCACAAGTCAAGTCACTGATAAATAATGAGATATCTCATTTTATCTGAAGTATTTCCGCAGCCGTTCAAAATGGCTTCAACGCCAACAGATCCAATTCCGCCCATCTACCCCAACCCAGCTGAGTTTGCCTTCAAATAGCCCTATCGACGATCACCCGGGACCACAGTGCTATGAATGGCGCAATCGGCTACCGCTCTACACTGCTAGGCTACACCTGCCTTCCCCGTCTTCCCCGCTTAATCCGCTAACCTGCCGGCCCACTTTATGCAGCCGGCGATGTGGTCCCGGAACCACTCCTCCTGCCACAGCGCATCCGGATGTCCCAGGGCGGTGTACATTACCCTCCCCGCACCATAAGCGTGACACCAGCCCAGGGCGTAGTCGCCATCGGCGCGGTTGCCTTTTGACAGATCGACGGTGCCGTTATCCAAGCGCATAAGCACCCGCGTTTTTGTCCTGTCCCAATTTTTAAAGGTGTAAATCTCGTCGAAGACCTGAAAGCGGCTCTCCAGCATACGGGTAGCTGGATGGTCGCCGTCTTCGACTACAACCCCGACCTCCTGAGTCCAGGGATGGCCGGAGAAATAACCACCCAGCATTTCGCCGTATTCGGGCCATTCGTAACAGGTGTCAGTGGCATTGTGAATGCCGAAAAACGCCTTGCCCCCCCTGACAAAGTCCAGAATCGCCTGCTTCTGCTCGGGCGAAAATTCCAGCTCTCCGGTAGTGGCAAAGATGAGCACGTCGAGAGCCTGCAGATTTTTTTCCGTAATGCGCTCGCACATATGTGTAGTCGCTACCTTCCAGCCATTCTTCTGGCCCAATTCTTTAAGGGCGACCTCGGCATCCGGCAGATAGCTGTGCTCGAATCCGGCCGAATGCCGCAGCATCAAGATATTCATGAGATTCCCCTTCTTTTCGCATAGGATTTGTCGCTATAGATAGATTGCCTATTTTTTTTCCACCCAATACTATGCCAACCCCTACCTCCTGGCAAGGATCTCCAGGCCGCCCGATCCAAGCGCCCGGCCCCTTTGCCAAATTTTCGCGGCCCGGCCCCAGCGACATCGCGGCCCCTGCAGCTGAATGGTGGTTCAGGGCGGAACTAAGTCATGCAGCCACCGGGAAAAAATTAAATTCGACCGATGTTAGCCAGCACTATACACTCACCAGCTACTACCCACTGACGCGAATAAGCTATAATCATGCCCGATAAAAGTCCGCCAGCCCATACAGCTAACCTCACCAACCACCTGATCCTGACCGTCTATATCCCCTCCCTTATCATGGCTATCAGCACCGGCATGTTGATACCTATCATGCCGCTCTACGCCGGCACCTTTGAGGTATCTTATGGGCTGATCGGCATCATGCTGGCCGCCGAGGGCATCGGCAATCTCGCCTTTGACATACCCGCCGGCTTAATCATTCAACGCCTGGGCCATAAAAAAGTAATGTTGTTAGGAGCTGCCTGCACCATTCTGGGCCACTTGGCCCTGGTCTGGGCTCGGGATACGGTCGAAGTGATGGCCTATCTCCTGCTCGCCGGAGCGGGCGCAGCAATGTGGTCCATTTCGCGTCATTCCTATATCGCCGATCTCATCCAGGTGCAACGCCGCGGACGTTCGATTGCCGTACTGGGGGGCATCGGCCGCCTCGGGGTGTTGATCGGACCAGCCCTGGGCGGTTTTATTGGTGCCAGCTTTGACCTGCGCGCTCCCTTTATAGTTTTTGCGTGCCTGACCCTGGTTGGAGCCCTGGCCGTGTTATTTTGGGTAGTGGAGGAAAACCGGCAATCCCCGGCAAGTACCGCGAACACGGCGGGCCCCGGCGACATACTCAGGACCCACTATCGCCCTTTGCTGACCGCCGGTGCGGGACAATTGTGCGCCCAGTTGATCCGCTCGGCACGCCACATCATCATCCCGCTCTATG
>CAXFTV010000143.1:0-8289 GCA_964005845.1 uncultured bacterium | reverse complement strand
CCCGGCCGCTCAAGGAGACCTGATCGGGGTGATCCGCCAGGCAATCGGCGAGGGCGTCCTGGGGCAATGTGCCGCGGCGGTGCGACCCGGGAATGACCCGGGTGGCGCCGTTTTCTTCGGTGTAATCGTCTATCAGCCAGGCCGCATTGCAGACGAAATAGTTCCCGGGTTCGACGGCTTCGCGCCAGTCGGTGTGCAGTTGCTGCTGGCCTTGTCCGTTGGGCAAGGCCGCCCTGCTCGAAAGCGATGAGAGTTGTATGTCGGTGCCGATCACATGCGTGATGGCGGCCAGAACGCGCGGTGTGGTGATGAATTTCTCGAAGAGGGGATCCTTGTCGAGCAGGTTGGCCAGCCGCACGGTGCCCTCTTCCCGATGCAGTTCGCTGCCGGCGCTATCGCCTTCGCTGGCGGCCAGTTCGTCGAGGCGGTGGCGCAGATAGGCCACTTCGTCTTGCGTCAGAATATCTTCCAGCAGCAGGTAGCCCTTTGTATCCAGAAGGCCGCATTCTTCGGCGCTGAGCAGAGCCGGGTGAACGTCTAGCGACTCCAGCGCTGCGGTCGAGGTCATCGGTGTATATTGATTCGGCATGCACATCCTTTCGCGCCGTGGAGAGCGGTCATACTGAAGCGGCCGCTCTCTATCTTCTATGAGAAAATAGCGGAATAATGCCGCAGGGCATTCCGCAGACCACCTCGTCGGAGCTGGTCCTATATGTCCGTGCCGTTCTGCGTCAGGCGCTCGACCAGCAAATCCTCGAAACCCTCATAATCCTTCCATGCGGTCGCACAGCGGACCGTTTTCGCCCCCTCCTGGAGCGCCGTATACCCCTCGTCGGTCACCGCCACCGGCAGGTCTTCCATGACGAGGGCCGCCTCGCTGAAGGCCAGATATACAGCCACCGTATCGAAGAGGATCGAACTCTCCCGCTGCCACAGCTCGGGGTCGTTGGCCGCCCCCGCCCCGCCCCGCCACCAGGTCGCATAGTGCGACATCACGGCGCGTGCCAGGACATCGTCTGAGGCGGCGATGCGGCGGTGTTTCTCCCCTCTCAATTGCACGATCCCGCACGAGTCGAGCGGCGTAATGGTCACCGGCCAGGGGGCTCCAAAGACCGCCTGACACGCCTCTATATCGTTTACCACATTGGCTTCTGCGACGACCTTGTCGCGATCCTGCACCAGGCCTTGGCGCAAAGATCCGTGCATGCCGACAAAGCGGGCGTGCGCGGCGATCTGGGGCTCGCGCTGCAGGGCTGCGGCCAGCGTCGGCAAAGGGCCGGTGGCGATCACGGTGATGGGCTCGTCCGCCCCGAGCAGGGTGTCGATAATCGCCTGAACCCCATCTTCGATAATCTCTCCGGCATAGGAAGAGAGTTCGTATCCGGCAATACAGGGATTCTGGCGCGCCTGGCCGCTGGGCCCCTGCCACGCTGGACCCAGGCCCACGGGCACATCTGCGCGTCCGCCCGCTTCCAGGATTTGGCAGCAGAGTCTGGCGCGGTATTCTGGCTGGCCGCGGTCGGTGGTGACGAGCTTGACGTCGAGTTCGGGGCAGCGCAACAAAAATGCCAGCGCCCACGTGTCGTCTATATCGCTGCCGATATCGGTATCAAAGAGGACGGGTATAGCCATAGTGCAGTGGAATTTTGTTGAAGATTTATTGCGGCCGCTCAATGCGGCGGCGAGGATGCGGGACCTGGAGCCCATGGCCCCTTCACGGTTTAAACTGCTCGTCGCGCCAGGAATAGGCGGGAGACCAGCCAATCAGCTCGCTGGCGTTTGCGGTTGAAATCGGAGCGCGAAAGCCCGCGAGTTTTTCCCGCAGGGGGACATCGGGATAGACGTGCGCGATGGCGTCCATCGTCGGCACGTCGATCATCGTGTCGGCGGCATTCAGGAAGAAGCGGTGGTGTCCCGTCCAGCCCTCCGACTCGATCGACAGCACGCACGCTACCGCCGCGTCTTTTATATGCAAATAGGTCCAGAAACCCTGGCAGCGCTCCCAGACGTCGACGATGGGGTTGGCGGCGAGGGCGCGAAATTTCTCGTCGGTCCACATGCCGTTGAAGCGCATGCTGGCTATCGACATCCACGGGTTGCGTCGGGCAAAGCCCTGGCCGACTTCTTCGCCAACCCATTTGGCAATGGAGTAGGCCTCTTCCGAACGCGTGTAGACGTGCTGGTCGAGGGGGAAATACTCGGGCGGCTTCACTTCCCGCGGCGCCCACCTGGCGGCGGTGCCCATGGCCCCTACCGCGTTGTAGGACGAGCCCAGGACCACGGGGCGGATCTTCAATTGTTCGGCCGCCCGGCACACATTCCACATTGAGGCGACGTTGGTGACGAAGACATCTTCCTCGGTGTAGTTGGCATTGCTGGGGCGCGCCGCCAGCGCGATGACGGCGTCGCAGCCGTCCATGGCCGAGATCACCTGGCCGTAATTGGTCACGTCGACTTCGAGGAAGGTCGGGATGGCGGGCCAGCTCTGGCGCATCGCCGCATAGTCCCTGGCCTTTGGCCCGCCGTCGGGGCGCACCGCATCGGCATTCACCACGCCGTGCCCGCGGCGATAGAGTTCGTCGATTAGGTAATGTCCCACATAGCCCGATCCACCGGTTACCAGTACCTGCATGTATCAATCTCCATTTGCCGCGACAAGGTTGGTATGAGTCCAGCTCTCCGAGATGAAATCACTGCTTAATGTATGGAAAGTTCGGCAAAGAGGCACGGGCCATCCGCGATGCGGCGTCCTGGCATGGACCATTGGGCTGGCCCGGACTTTTACAGTTTATTAAAATTTAACCAAGTGCAGAATCTTTTGCCGGGTCCAGGTGGCCCGCATCTGGTGTAACGACGGCTGGCAAGCCCATCGGCCTGGAGAGCAGATTTTCCAGGGGGGCTTCGAGCTCTATTACCGCGTCCCGAAAGGAGCAAAGACCATGTCTCCCCCCGCATTCAAACTCGCCATGTATCTGCCCGAACTGGGCGTGCCTTTTTCCGCAGCCCTGCCCATAGCCGCCGACATCGGCGCAAAATACATCTGGCACAACTTCTCCGAAACCCGCGATCAAAAGACACTGGTCGAAATGAGCGATGCCGAAGTCGACGCGCTGGACGCCGAAGTAAAGGCGCATGGTCTGGAGCTTTTCCTCATTCTGTCCAATCCCCATTTCAAACAAATCCACCTCACCGATCTCGAACTCGACACCCTGGAGGACCATCCCGACTTTCGCCGCGAGTTCGACGAGTTGGGGCGCTGTATGGAAGTCGCCAAACACCTGGGCATAGCCGCGGTCAACGCCTTCACCTTTGCCTGGCCCGGCGAGTACAGCGCCCAGAAGCCCACCTGGCCGATGCGCTGGCTGACCCGCGGCGGCCACATCGCCCCGATCGACATGGACAAGCTGGTCAAGGCCTTCTCCTTAGTAGCGCAAAAGGCCGAAGACTACGGCGTCGACGTGGCCCTGAGCATGATGTGCTGGAACTACACCAATACCACCGGCAATTTCCGCCGCGTCGTCGAAGCCGTCGGCTCCAAACGGCTCAAAGTCATGTGGGGTCCGGCCGACAACACCAACTGCGGCGAGGCGGATGTGGCCACCGCCGGCTTTCTCAACGTGCGGCCCTATCTCTACGGCCTCCACCTCAAAGATCTGCGCGTCAACGATGGACTGGCCCTCGACTTCGACTACTGCCCCATCGGCACCGGCGATGTCGACTATCCGGCCGTTCTGCGCAATTTGCGCGATCACAACTGCGACGTCTACCTGTCGGTTGCGACCCACTTCGTGCCCGCCAGCGGCTCGAGGGAAGAGGCGATGCGCATCAACTACGCCAACCTGCGCGCGCTCATCGACCAGCTATGAGAAAATAGTGCACAGTAGCGCTGCGGGGATGCGCCGCTAGACAGCGGCGCCGGCGAACTGGAAGGCGTAGAGTTTCATGTCGCGCATCGCGAAGCGCAGGCGCACGGGGCGGCCGGCCAGGGCGGCGAGATTTGTCCCGCCTCTCCAGCTGGCGACCTTGGCCAGGCCATTGCCGCGCAGGCCCTCGGCCGCGGCCAGCTCGTAGCCGGGGATGGGCCGGTCCTCGGCGTCGCGCACTTCTACCTGGAGCCAGCCGCCGGCGCTGCCCTCGCAATTGAGTTCCAGGCGCTCGCCGGCAAATTGCAGCAGCGGCGTGGTCAGCTCGCCGCCGCCATAACCGGCGTCGGCGGAGATAAAACCGTCGCGGCGCATGCTGGCGCGGAAGAGGCCGGTGCGGTGCGCGTAGTCGGCCTCGTCGCCGATGAGCTGGGAGCCGTGGTGGCGCGGCGTGCCGTTGTAGTAGAACCACAATTCGTCGCCCACGGGCAGCAGCCAGGGGTTGGCGAAGATCATGCCGCTGGTGGAACTGCCGTCGGGCCCCTGGCGCAGAAAGGGCGCGCGCTCGCCGGCGCGGCGCCAGCAAATGCCGTCGCGGCTGGTGAGCAATTGCACGTCCATAGTCGCCGGATATTCGTCGGCGCCCCAATGGTAATAGGCCGAAGGCATCATCAGGTAGACGTCCTCGGCCCAGGGATATTTCATGGCGCAGCTGGTGTAGAAATCGATGTTGGGCGTGGAGCTGTCGACCGCCAGCGGCACCGGCATGGCCAGGTCTGCGGCATCGGCCTCGAAGACGATCTCCAGAGCGGACCAGTTTTTGAAGTCGGCGGAGACCACCCGGCCGACACTGCGATATCTTTTGCGGCCGGCATCGGCGGCCTCGTCGAGGTGCTGGGTGGCGCTGACGCGGGTATAGCCGACATAGGCGTCGAGGCGCTCGTCCCAGAAGAACATATTTTGCGTATCGCAGGCGCCCTCGGGGTTGGGCTGCCCGGGATAATAATGCCAGCGCAGGCCGTCGGGGGAGTGCATGGCCCAGAGACCGGGGCGGGCGCCGGCGGCGCGCTCGTCGTCGGTGGGCAGGAACTTCGTCCACAGTTTGTAGCGCTCCTCTGCCGGGGCGCGCTCGTCGCGGATTACGGTGGCGCCCTGCAGGCTCTGCCGCTCCAGGAGGGGAGCGACGAGATTATTGGCGGTGGAACCCTCGAAGGGGATGAGATTCAGGGTGGGCTTGTGCCAGTTGAGGCCGTCTGCGGACTCGGCGTAACCCAGGCGGCGGGCGCCTTCGGAGGGCAGGCCGCCTTTGACGCCGGCATCGTACCAGAGGCGGAAGCGACCGTCCTCGAGCAGGGCGGTATTGTAGGCGCCGATGCCGTTGGACTCCCAGGGGCGGTCCGGCACCAGGACCGGGTCGGGGTGCTGCACGGGTGGATTCATGCGCAGGCTTATACCCGTGCTGCGCTCGATGAAGCGCGGGTCGATGAAGAGTTGCCGGCGGCTGCCGACGTCGCGGCTGGGGCAAGCGGTCATAGGGCTCAACCTCGGGAGAGTATGGAGGGGTGGAAAGACGCCGATTGCGAGCTGTTTGTCGGCGCCGCGCGCGCGGCGCCGTTCGCCCTTGGCCTCTCAGGAAAGAAAACACTCAGCGCCAGACCTGTCCAGTTTCAGGGGGGCATGCCATTGGCAGGCGAGGACTGAAAAGGCGGTCGGCCATGGGCGCAATAGTCACTGCTCTAGCGGGGGTTGCGCCTGGAGGTGATCATGAGTAGGAAAAGTTGGATGGGGAAAGGTTTTTATCGCTGGAATCGGCAGCTGCACCTGTACTTCGGGGTCTTCATCTGTCCATTTTTGTTGATCTTCGCGGTGAGCACGATCATGCTGAATCACCAGATTCGGTTTACCGCGGAGGCAGAGGTGATGCCAGTGCCGGTGGCGATACCGGAGGAAATAGTGGCCCGGGTGAACGACCCGGCGGTGTTGGCGGGGATGGACAAGGCCGAGAAGGCAGCGGCCCGCCGGGCCCTGGCCGACCACCTCCTGGGCGAGTTTGATCTGGGTGGCGAGGTGGCGGCATTGGGTTTTGTGAAGAAGGGCAAGACGGTGCTGAGGTCGACGCGACCGGGGCAGACGACGCGCGTAATTGTGGACCTGGTGCAGCAGGAAGCCGAGATCGTGGTGCAGAGGCACAATCTATTTGAAACGATGCGCTATCTGCACCTGAATCCCGGTCCGCACCGGCATCCGGTTTGGATCGGCACGAAGATATGGGGCTGGATCGCCGATGCGACGGTTTACCTGACGCTCTTCCTGACTTTGAGCGGGGTTTATATGTGGGCTGTGCTCAAGGTCGAGCGCAAGTCGGGTTTGCTTTTCATGGGTGCTGGCTGCGTCTCGTTCGGCGTCATTCTTTACGCTCTGGTCATCCTGTGAGCGCACCCTGAACTATCGATGGAGCAAGGAGGCGTTATGGCCGATGCACGAAGGGCAAATACCTTTGTGAGGTGGAATCGCAAGATCCACATTTTCACGGGTCTGTACATGCTGCTGTTTTTGTGGGTTTTCGCGGTTTCGGGATTGCTGATGAATCACCCGGACTGGCTGGCCGGTCAGCCGCACCGCAGGCCGACGGATCACCTGGTGGCGCTGCCCGAGTCGGGCACGAACCTCGAAAAAGCACAGGATATAATGGGACAGCTGGGCCTCCGGGGCGAGGTCGTCTTCAAGGGCGCACAGAAGGCGGGAAAGTTTGGCTTTATTGCGCTGCGTCCCAACGAGCGCAGCTTCGTGAGCGTGGATTTGGCGACGGGCAATGCACGCCTGCTGTCGGTGACGCCGCGGCATCCCTTTTTCGGGACGCTGAACGAGTTGCACGTGTTTACCGGGGTGCGTGGGATCTTCCGGGAGCGAGAGTCGGTGCGCGATTGGCTGCCGACGATGATCTGGAGTTTCAGCATGGACGCGTTGTGTGCCGGGCTGATAGTGCTGGTGCTGAGTGCGCTGTACATGGGGTGGCTGGTCGAGGGCAGGCGCGCCGGCGTACTGCTGTCATTTGCGCTGGGGATGGCGGTGTTTGCGTATTTCATGTGGGGACAGGTGTGGCTGCAGTGAGTCGGCGGGAGCGCGATCTGTACAGACCAGGGCCACCGCTCCAATGAAGGGGCGGTGGCCCTATTTGTGCGCCGGGCGAAGCCCAGATTGAGGTTTTAAGACGGCTTATAAAAACCGGCCGCTCAGGAATATGGGGTCAGGGGCCGGTACCAGATATTTCTGAAGCGGACCAGATCGCCGTGGTCCTGGAGCTGGAGCGGGCCTTCCGGCGGATGCGCTTCGTACGGGGGGATATTGCGATGTCCCGAGGGCCCGTTCCACTCTTTGTCGTGGTGCAGCAGGACGCCGTTCTGCACCACGGTGACGCGTGCCGGGCTGAGCAGCTGGGTACCCTCGAAGCGGGGCGCAAGCCAGATGATGTCATAGCTTTGCCACTGGCCCGGCGGGCGGCAGGCATTGACCAGGGGGGGCCACTGGCCGTAGATCGCTCCACTGGTGCCATCGGCATAGGTCGGGTTGTCGTAACAGTCGAGCACCTGAATTTCGTATTTGCCCATCAGGAAAACCCCCGAGTTGCCGCGTCCCTGCGACTCGCCTTTGAGCCGCTCTGGAGCGGCCCATTCCAGATGCAGCTGGCAGTCCGGCAGATTTTCCGCGGTGTGGATATCGCCGCTGCCGGGCACTACTTCCATATAACCATCTTGCAGCGTCCACGCCGCTGCACCGCCTTCCCGATTCCGCCAGCCGCTCAGGTCGGTGCCGTCGAAGAGGACGACGGCGTCCGAGGGGGCGGCGCCCGCCTCGGCGCCCGGTTGGACGACGCGTGGCTCGGGGCGCTTATCATCGTGCACGCGCCATTGCTGCTGGGGAATTATCGGGGTGTCGTCGTAGCCCAGTTTGGCCATGATTTTCTCTCCTTTTTTTTGTTCAAGTATATCGCCTCCACCCGGCCGCGCCGAGGGGCCGGGGATTCAGCGGCGGACTAGTGGCCCTGTGCCGGCAGCCGGGTGCGCTCGGGCGGGCGGCCGGAGGCGAACCAATCGACAATATCTGCGGTCTGCATGACATAGCCCCAGATGCGCCCGAAAAGAATCTGGACGGCTTCGGCGCTGCCCGGATCGAAGGTCTCGCAGGCGTCTGCGGCAATGATGACGTGGAACCCCCGGTCGGCCGCGTCGAGGGCGGTGGCAAAGACGCACATATCGGCCGCGACGCCGGTCAGCACGATCGTCTCGACGCCCATATTGCGCAGGTAGAGGTCGATCGGCGTGGTGTGAAAGGCGCTGCTGGTGTTTTTGTCCACCACCAGTTCGCCGTCCCGGGGCGCGATGGCGGAGACAATTTCGTAGCCCGGCGTGCCCTTGAGCGGCATGTG
>CAXFTV010000142.1:0-2620 GCA_964005845.1 uncultured bacterium | reverse complement strand
GCCATGCCCTGGGCGGCGGCCTTTTCGAGGATCTGTTCGCTGCCGCGCCAGCAGGGCAAGTATCCCATGCCGCCGTCGCCGTCCAGCACCAGAGTAGTGGCCGACTCCTGCATCACCTTAATTTGGGGCCGCGGATTAATCCGGCCATCCCTGACCAAGGGCAGGTAGTGGTCCAGCTGCCGGGTGCCGTGGCTGAACACGCAGCGCAAATCGCAGCGCACCAGTATATCCGCCAACAGGTCGGCATCCTGCGCCGGGAAATCGGCGCGCTCCCAGAGGGTGCTCACCAGCTGCTGCATGATCTCTGCCGGCACGCGAATACCGCGTTCGGGAGGCCGATTGTGGGAGAAGTTCTTCAAGGGCATTGTGTTTCTCCTTCGGAGTGGGTACGCCCCCGCAGTTCAGGACCGCCTGGGTCGTCTTTGGAAAGGTTGCGCAATTTTTTCAAATGTACGCCAGTTTCCCTCTATTATCCAGAAATCTCCTTTCCCCCCGTGGCGGCAAAACCTATTTTCATTGTCTGACCAGTTCGTTCAACCTGCCAACTGGATGCCAAAAGGACATTGCCGTGACTGTTGCAAGCGCCACCCAGACCCCCCATTTCTCTTCCCTCATGGGCGGCGCGGATCGGGGCTTGTGGCGGAAACGCGCGCAGTCTTTTTCCCGGTCCCTGCATCCGGATTTCGACCTGTTCGAGATGGGCTGCCGCAACAGCGTCGGCGCGGCGGGCATCACCAACACCGCAACTCTGGAGATTTGAACGCTATGCCCGACCTCGAATTCGCCCGGGACCGCCTCTTTCCGACCATAGACCTGGCAAAGGATCCTCTCGTCCTGGTGGTTCCCGACGAAATGGCCGGAGCCGCTGCGACACTGCGCCTGCAGCAGGCTCTGCAGAGCGAAATTCTGCCCCAGCGCGATTTCGACGAAACCCTCTTCCGGCACAGCCACGTCATCGCCTGCGGCCACTTTGCCAACAACGCGGCCCTGTGCCGCCTCTATACCGCCCGCTGCTGTTTTGTCGACACCTTCTTTCCCGGTCCCGATGGCTACTTCATCAAGTCGGTTTCCGATCCCTTTGGCTACGGCCGCAATTGCATCGTGGTCGGCGCCAGTTCCAATCGGGACCTGGAGCAGGCTCTGGCGATTTTTACAACTCAGGTAGCGGTCAGCGACGGCGTCCTGCAGCGCGTCCACGCCCACCGCTTTGCCCACGACCTGCCGCCGCTGCCAGACGAATCACAGCTGCGGGGCATGATCGAAGAGCAACTGGCGATCTGGAGCGGCGGCTGGTCGGCATCGCCCTTCCGCGGGGCCCAGCTGCGCGACTATATGTGGCACTACTACCTGACCGATCACCCGGTATGGGGCCGCGTCATCCCACCGGTCTTCGCCGCTTCGATCGACCTGTGGCGCGCCGAACGCCGCGCTCAGCCCGAGGGCTACCACTGTTTTTTCCACCTCCACAGTTTCATCCACCTGTGGGACCTTATTGAAGACAGCCCGCTTTACAGCCAGCAGGAGCGGCGCGGCGTGGTCACTCTATTCGGCGATTTTCTGCACCATCTGGCCGGCCTGTTCTACCTGCGTGAAGAGGTCAATCCCCCCGCTCTGCCGCGCCAGAACCACTCCACCTTCATCGCCCTGAATCTGGCGGTGGGCCACGACTACATGCAGAAGCGCTACGACATCGCTGCATTCGCCCCGGCCCAGGAAGCCGTGGAGCGCATATTTGCAGGCCAGGCCGACTCCTATAAAGCCAATGACGACGGCGGCGTCGGCTACGCCTGGCACGTGCCGCAGGAAACCCTCTATTTCCTGCTCTACCGCAACGACTACCGCTATATCGACGCGGGTCCGGTCGCCGACTTGTGCAAACTGGCAGCCCTGACCACCGACAATATGCGCAGCGAAGCCAGCTACGGCGACGCCAGCGGCTATTCGGCCCACGCCGGCAAAGGCTGGGGCGCCCAGCTGCTGCCGCTCATGGCCGCTACCTGGCGGCGGCCCGATCCCCAGCACCTGTGGTTGCTCAATTGGCTGGGCGCGGGCAAAACCCCTTCGATGGAACAAGTTCTCTTCGGCCTCTACGCCGCCGTGGACATCGACCCCGATGGCTTTACTCTGGACGGCGTCGAACCCCAAGCCCCGGTGAATCTACTGGGGATCAGCTATTTGCCCCTGCCCGAACCGGCCCGGCGCTGGGTGCGCCACTGGGTCCCCACGGCGCACCACCCCCGGGAGCACGGGCGCTATTTCGACAAGCTCTCGCTGCGCCCCGGCTTTGATCCGGCGCAGGAATATCTGCTGCTCGAAGGCACCGGCACCTACTGCCACGGCCACGAGGACAGCAACGCCATTCTGCGGCTGTCCTGGAACAACCGCGCCTGGCTGGCCGACGGGGACTACATCCGCGCCGCCCCCAAGTACCACAATGCCATCACCGTGCAACGCGATGGCATCGGGGTCCTGGAATCGCCTGGCGAGGGCCTGGTGGCGCCGCCTCTGGCGGCGCTGAATCAAGTCCTGGACGGTCCGGACTATGGCCTCGTGCAAAGCGAAGTGCCCCGCTACAACGGCGTCGACTGGCGGCGCCATATCTTCTGGGGCAAGGGCCGCT
>CAXFTV010000141.1:0-4836 GCA_964005845.1 uncultured bacterium | reverse complement strand
TGGTTTACTAATAGCGGCACCCCTGCGTTTGGCGAAGCATTGCCCTTGATTATTTGTCAAGGTAGTTGATAAGCGCCGGGGATGAAGGAGAGGTGCAGGTCCGATGAGCCCACGAGCTCATGGGCTGCAGACTGTGTTGGCAAATGCTCCCGCAACAGGTAGAGTCCACTTCGATTCCCCAGTGTCGCCGGCGCTGTGGAGATTGTGGGTAACGCGTCTTTAGCGCACCGGCAACCCGGGTTATTCACGGCTCTGCCGCGAGTGCTGCATCCAGTCCTGCACGGCCCGCCGGGCACCGGGTTCATCCGCGTCGATCTCCAAAGCCCGTTTAAAGGCTGCCATAGCCTTGCGACCGTTTTTCTGCAGCAGGGCGATTTTTCCAATTACGGTGTGTTTGCGCGCCCTGAAGCGTCGCTCCAGGCGCTCCTGCGCCGATTCATCCTCTGCATCGATCAGGTGGGGATCTACTTTTGTGACCATGTGCGGTTCCATGCTTTTCAGGGCCGGAAGTCCCTTGCCGCTGCCCCCGCGCAGACGGTCGCTAAAGCTGATATGCGGCTGGTCATCGGTGTTGGTCCGGCCCGGTCCGACGTAGCGCCTGAGGCCCTCTTCGTCCAGTGCCAGGGCGCTGAGAAGCGAAATGGGGTCTCCCAGATCGACTTGCTTCAGATCTGCCAGAGTGGCCGGAACTTGCAGACGCTGCTGCAATTGAGCGAAATCGATGCGCAGCTGTGCGGGCGTTCCCAGCAGAACGGTATATTCTCCCGTTAGCCACAGCGAGGCGTGGGGAAAGACGGCCTGAAAGGTTCGCAGAATCATGCGGTAGTCCTCGGTCGACAGACCGTGCAGCGGCAGCCACTGGGCGATAATTCCACCCTCCCGCAAGCGGTCCTTGCAGAGGCGATAGAAATCCTCTGTGTAGAGGACCCAACTATCGGCCGTGCCCGGGTGGGTGGCATCGCTGATGATGACGTCATAGTGCCCTTCTGTGCGCAGGATGTGGTTGCGGCCGTCGTCGGGGATGAGTTCGATGTCGGACGATGCAAAGCGTTTGTGTATCTGGTGGTTGAAGCGGCCAAAGTACCCGGCTGCTTCGATTACGCCGGGGACGACCTCGGCGCATTCCAATCGTTGGGGCTGGTGCTGCGCTACCGCCGACAGGGTGATGCCGCCGCCGAAGGCGATCACCAGAGCTTCTCTAGGAGTCGGATGGAGCAGCATGGGCAGGTTTCCCAGCAGGCGGAAGGTCTGGATTGAGGTGAAATCGGTGGGCACTTCTCCGCCGCCGTTTACCTTCAGGAGGCGGTGGCCGTTTTTGTACTCGTGAACCGTGACCGTCCCCGCAGCGTCTTCGCTGCAGTAGAGCAGGCGGCTTTGCGGCTCGGACCACTGGAAGAGCGCAAGTAGAAAATCGGCGGGAAGGGCCAGGCTCAGGAAGGCTATGGGAATGGCCGGGAGCAGGAGTGCGAGCAGTTTTTTTCTCAGCCGGGCGGCCGGATTGGACAGCAGCAGTACGATGCCCAGAGCAATATTGACCCCGGCCAGTGCCTGGATGCTTTTCTGGGTGCCGAGCAGTGGAATCAGCACAAAACCGGCGGTAAAGGCCCCGAAAATGGCGCCCAGCGTATTGATGGAGTAAACATCCCCGATACGCCGTCCCAGGTTTGCCAGACCGAGGACGTGGAGTTTCCCCACCAGGGGAAAGAGTACCCCCATCAGGAAGGTGGGAATCAGCATCACTCCGAAGGCTACGACGAAGAGTTTCAGCAGATGCTCTTCCCACGAGGACGAGAAGTAGATGGTCGGCAGGAAGTAGGGTACGATACCAAAGGCGGCAATCGAGAGCAGGCCGAAAAACCCCAGCAAGAGCTCGATTGTGCCGAAAGCGGAGATCAGGTCCTTGCGGCGATCGATCCAGCGCGCACCTGCCAGTCCACCCGCAGCCAGGCCGAAGAGGAAGGCGATGAGGATGGTGCTGAGGGTCTGAGCGGTGGCACTGCGCAGGATCATGGCCAGCAAGCGGGCCCATACGACTTCGTAGGCCAGAGCGGTAAAGCCCGAAAGGGCAAAAGCCAGCAAAACCAGTTTGGCCAGAGGGCGGGATCGCTGTTGCTGTTCTGCCTGTGGCGTTGCGGCAGTAGCAGAGGGGGCTGGTGCGGTGACTCGGCGGCTCAACCACCAGGAGAGGGCGGCGATGAGCAGGTTGCCAGCCGCTGCCACGTAGGTGGTGGTGCTGACGCCAAAGCGTTCCAAGAGCACGAAGGCCGCCAGGAAACAACCGCAGGCTGCACCAAAGGTATTGACGGCGTAAAGACCGCCCACGCTCCAGCCGATGCGCTCCTCGCTGCGCACCGCGAAGCGACATAGTACCGGCAGGGTGGCCCCCATCAGAGTGGTGGGGACGAGCAGGACCAGAAAACACAGCAGGAAGCGGATCAGGGCAAAACCATAATAGCTCGTTCCCAGGTGGCGGTGTAGAAATGTGTAAATCTCATCCATGCCCGAGAGGATGAGAGGGAAAAATAGGGCAACGGCACCTATGCCCAGTTCCAGCAGGGCATAGAGGCGCAGGGGGTTTCCCCTTTTGTCCGCTACCCGGCCGAAGTAGAAACTCCCCAGAGCCAGGCCGGCCATGAAGCCGGTCAAGACGGTGCTGACGGCAAAGGTGCTGGTGCCGAACACCGGCACCAGCAAACGCGCCCAAACGACCTCGTAGATCAGGGTGCAGGTGCCGGAGAGGAAAAAAAGGATCAGT
This sequence comes from uncultured bacterium, assembly GCA_964005845.1. GTDB lineage: Bacteria > Latescibacterota > UBA2968 > UBA8231 > UBA8231 > CAXFTV01. Next base: position 2,081 of record CAXFTV010000141.1, on the reverse strand, counting down.
ATTAGGGCTGGTATTGGTACCTGCAAAAGAGTGATCTCCTCAGAGCGAAATTCAGTCGCTTACCTATGAAGATAGATGGTCAATTTGGGATGGCTCGTTGGCTTTCGGTTTAAATCCCGTAGGTGGTTATTTAACAGGTGCAGGGCAGAATCAATAAATTAAAGATCTTCTGCGTTGTTGTCATATCGAGCCGCGTTAAGTATCCGCATCTGCTGGAGGCGATTGGCAAAGGAGGGGCCGGGTTCGACGAAAATACGGCGCTTCAGGGATTCGTGGCCAAAGCCGCACAGTTGCTGGCTGCGGATTGCGAAGGTATCGGTTTTTCCGCTCTGGAAATCCAGGGTGAACTCCATTTCTGGCACGGCGATCTGATTCAAATCCAGTTCGTCCACCGCAAAAGTGTAGATGTAATCCAGGCTGTGCAGCTGGAGGTGAATCTTCGTTTCCTCTGGCAAATAAAGATCCCGCAACCCGGTGATATCGTCCGCCGTAAACAGGCGCTGGTCTGGTCCGGCGTAGCGGATATTCCAGTAGTAATCATCACCTGTTAGAGCGATGAGCAGGGGAGTGTTCGGGGGCAGATAGGTTCCTTGCGCTGGGGTCTCATTGGCGCCGCAACCCGATGTGGCCATCGCCAAATAGAGAAAAATAAATCTTCTCAAAAATATCGAATAGGGGAACAATAGGATCGATTTCATCGTCTCTTGACCAGGTAGCTGGCGCGGGGTTAAATTCAGCATTCGAGTTTTCATTTCTTTGGCTAATCTGCATACATAAAATAGAGCATCTACCAGGAGCTATACATTAGGTGATGGGCAAAGAATTATCAGCCGGCAAAATAAAAAATCTCTGCGGCGGGATTTTTATAAGCATTGCCCTCTGGTCTGGGGTCGCCTCTGCAGAGAATCCGGTCCAGGTGGCTTTTCCCGAAGAGATCCTCGATCCACCCTGGCTGGAGAGCCGCCGGCAGGCCCAACTCGAAACGGCCGAAGGCTTCGAGATCTTCCACGATTTCAAATTCACCGATAGCCTAAAAGAAAGCGGCATCACCTTTGTCCATCGCATCGTCGACGATGCCGGCCGGCACTTCAAACCCAACCACTACGACCATGGTAACGGCATTGCCGTCGCCGATGTAGATGGGGATGGGCGCGAGGATATTTACTTTGTCACCCAGGTTGGCGGCAATGAATTGTGGCGCAACCTGGGGGCGGGTAAATTTGCGGATATTACGGCGCGGGCGGGGGTTGCGGTGGCGGATCGGATCGGGGTGAGCGCCTCCTTTGCAGATATCGACAACGACGGCGATCCAGATCTCTACGTCACCAGTGTTCGCGGCGGCAATATCCTCTTCGAAAACGACGGCACTGGCGCTTTCCGGGATATTTCCGAGTCCGCGGGTCTCGCCTACCAAGGTCACTCCTCGGCCGGGGTGTTCTTCGATTACAATCGCGATGGCTTGCTGGATCTGTTTTTGGCCAATGTGGGCCAGTACACCAAGTCCGGTATGGCAGTTGAAAACATCGGCTTTTCGAGAGATGCAGATAAGGGCTACAGGTATTTCGTCGGTTTCAGCGATGCCTTTGCGGGCCATCTCAAACCCGGCCGCAGCGAACGCAGTATCCTCTACGAGAACAAGGGGGGCAATCGCTTCGTCGACGTGTCGCTGCAGACCAAACTGATCGATAAAAGCTGGTCGGGCGATGCCACGCCGGTGGATCTGAATGAAGATGGTTGGATCGATCTCTACGTGCTGAATATGCAGGGACACGACGAATACTACGAAAACGTCGCCGGGCAATACTTTGTCCGGAAGAGCCGCGCCGTATTTCCGCGGACGCCCTGGGGGTCGATGGGAGGAAAGTTCTTCGACTACGACAACGATGGCAGGATGGATCTCTACATCACCGATATGCACTCCGACATGAGCGAGCGGATCGGCGTTGAAAGCGAGAAGTTGAAGGCAAATATGGTCTGGGCCGAGAGCTTTCTGCGCAGCGGCGGCAATTCTATCTATGGCAATGCATTTTATCACAACAGGGGGGACGAGGGCTTCGTGGAGATCTCGGATGCAATTGGGG
>CAXFTV010000140.1:0-6685 GCA_964005845.1 uncultured bacterium | reverse complement strand
CTGCTGGTGGGCATCGGCCTGGCTCCACTGTGGGTTCTGGTCGCCCTGGCAATCAAAATCGATTCAAGGGGGCCAGTGCTGTTTCGGCAGGAGCGGGTGGGCAAAAACGGCAAGTTGTTCACCATGTTCAAATTTCGTTCCATGGTCACCGATGCAGAAAAATCCTCCGGACCGGTATGGGTCGGCCGCAGGGATTCGCGCGTCACCCGGACAGGTATCGTGCTGCGCACTCTGCATCTCGATGAGATCCCCCAGTGCCTCAATTTCCTCAAGGGCGATATGAGTCTGGTGGGCCCGCGTCCGGAAAGGCTCTATTTTGTCGAGCAGTTCAAGAAAGACATCCCCTTCTACATGCGGCGCTTTAATGTCAAACCCGGTCTGCTGGGTTGGGCCCAATCCAAGCACGAGTTCGACATGGATTCAAAGGATTGGGTGGGCATTGCGCGGGGGCGCATAGAGTACGATCTCTACTATATCGAGAATATGTCTTTGAAACTGGACTTCAAAATTATGCTGCAGACCATCTGGTTTGTGCTGGCCGGCAAAAGCACCCGCTAGCGCTCGCGCCGCAGAGCGGATTTTGTCCCGATCTCATCCTTCTCCGGTTGGGTCGGTGCGCAGGGTATCCAGGTTTTTCTGCACTTCCTGGACGCCGTATGCCAGGGCACTACCGACGTTGAGGAAGCGATAACCCCAGCGAATTTTTTCTTGAATTTCGGCGAGGTCTAGCAAGGTGGTGCCGGTGGCAATACCGGTGCCCTCCAGTTTTTTGGGCACGTCTTCCATAATCTCCTGGACCTCTTTGGAAGCAGTATCCGTAATGGTGCCGACCGAGGCGGAAAGGTCCAGAGGGCCGACCAGGATCACATCGATGCCTTTTATCTTTTTGATTTCGTCGAGATTATCGTAGGCCTCCTGGCTCTCGAGCTGCAGGATCAGTACGGTCTCCTGGTTGGCAGTTTTGATGACGTGGTTCCAGTCTTCGCCGGCTACGATGGTCCAGGAGGGCGTGACCCCGCGGTTGCCCTCGGGCGGATAGTAGGCGTACTCCACCGCCCGGGCCGCTTGTTCTGGGGTATCGATCTGCGGTACCATTACGGCCACGGCGCCAACATCGTAGGCCTTTTTGATCAGGGCCGGGTCGTTCCAGGCGACCCGGATCATGGGGGCCACGCCCCGCTGGCGCATAATTACGGGGATGGAATCCAGGGCTTCGGCGCCATAGGGTCCATGCTCGGTATCGATCCACATGAAATCCGGTTGGGTTTTGATGATGGCACCGGCCAGGCTGGGCCAGGGGGCTGGCAGACTTGTGCCCAGAACGAGTTCCCCTTCTTTAATTTTTTTCTTGAGCGGATTGGGATACATGGAAATGTTCCTTTTTTGGTTAGTAGTCAGCTGAGAGTAAAAAGGATCAGGGCACCCAGCAGGATGCGGTAGAGGGAAAAAGGGTCGGTGCGGTGGCGTTGTAAAAAGCGCAGTAAAAAACCAATCGACAGATAGCCGCTCAGGGCCGCGGCAGCAATGCCGATGCCCAGGTTGAACAGATCTTCGCTGTCCATGCCCATATGCAGCAATTCAAAGAATTCCAGCACGCCGCTGGCGCCGATGGCCGGCAGCCCCAGAAGAAAGGAAAAGCGGGCCGCCGCCCCGCGCTCGAGACCAATGAACAGACCGCCCATAATGGTGGACCCCGAGCGCGAGCAGCCCGGGATCAAGGCCAGAGCCTGGCACAGGCCAATGAACTGGATGTCCCAGAAGCCCAACTCTTCCATGGAGCGCTTCTGCCGTCCCAGGCGTTCGGCCAGGAGCAGCAACAGGGCCAGGACAATCAGAGTACTGGCAATGAGCGTCAGGCTGCGGGCTTCGGTCTCGATAAAATCTTTAAAACTCAAACCCAGTACGGCGATGGGTATGGTGCCTGGAACGATGGACCAGGCCAGGCGGGTATCGGGGCTGTAATTGAGGTTGCGGTGTTGCAGACCCGCAAGGGCGGCGAGGGTCAGGCGTTTGATGTCGGCGGCAAAGTAAATGAATACAGCTACCAGGGTGCCCAGCTGGATGACTGCCGAAAAGGCGGTGCCGGGGTCTTCCCAGCCCAGAAAGTGCGGTACCACGCGGAGGTGGGCGGTGCTGCTGATGGGAAGAAATTCGGTCAGCCCCTGGACCACGCCGAGGACCAGTGCCTGGAACCAGGTCATAAACAACCTTTCTCTTGCGTTTAGAGACTATGAGGCAATCCCCCACCAGCTTTTGTCTGCGGGATGCCATGAGTCTGGGCTGCCTGCATATGCTTCCCCAGGTTCATTAGCCGCGGCGCTGGTGGCCGTGCGAGGGCCGGCGGGAGCTGTGGGTGATTTCTCAGAACGAGGAGCTAAACTAAACCCATCTAACCCTCTTGACAAGTCCCTTTTACAAGCTTTACTCTTGATGCCAACCTATTTCAGGAGAGTATTTATATGGCCGCACCTCTAACCATACGAGATGTCAAAACCATACTTACCAGACCGGCGGGCATAAATCTGGTCGTCGTCAAGGTAGCGACCTCGGAACCGGGACTTTACGGCGTCGGTTGCGCCACTTTCACGCAGCGATTCCGTGCAGTCCACACCGCGATTGAAGAACACCTGAAGCCCTTTCTCCTGGGGCGCGAGGTGGACCGGATCGAGGAAATCTGGCAAATGTCCATGGTTCATAGTTACTGGCGCAATGGGCCGGTATTGAGCAATGCCATCTCAGGGGTGGATCAGGCGCTATGGGATATCAAGGGCAAACGCGCCGGCATGCCGGTCTACCAGCTCCTCGGTGGCAAGTGTCGCGAGGCCGCTGCCTGTTATTCCCACGCCGGGGGGGGCACGCCGGCGGAAGCGGTGGATAGCGTGCGCCAACTCATGGAAGAAGGCTATCGGTACATTCGGGTGCAACTGGGGGGTTATGGGGGGCTGCCGGCCGCAGAGAGCAGACCCGAGGGGGCGCAGGACGGCGCTTATTTTGATCCGCGCAGTTATATGAAGGCCCAACTGGCTACCTTCGAACAGGTGCGTGCACAGGTGGGCGACGAGGTCGAGTTGCTGCACGATATCCACGAGCGCCTGCAGCCTATCGACGCGGTGGGTTTCGCCAAGGATATGGAGCAGTTCAAGTTGTTTTTCCTGGAGGATCCCCTGGCGCCCGAGGACCTGGAGTGGTTTCACAATATCCGCCAACAATGCAGTACTCCGATTGCCATGGGGGAGTTGTTCAACAACCCGCGGGAATGGCAGCCTTTGATCGCCGGGCGCCTGATCGATTTCGCCCGCATGCACGTGAGTCAGATGGGGGGCATCACGCCGGCGCGCAACGTGGCGGCGTTTGCCGCTATGTACGGAGTGCGCACGGCCTGGCATGGCCCGGGGGACACCTCGCCGGTGGGACACGCGGCCAATTTGCACCTGGATTTGTGGGCCCCGAATTTCGGAGTGCAGGAATGGTGCCGCTTTCCCGAGCAGGTCTACGAGGTTTTTCCGGGGACGCCCGAGGTGCGCAAGGGCTACATGTACCCCAACGATCAGCCAGGGCTGGGCATCGATGTGGACGAAGAGCGGGCAGCGCACTATCCCTGCACCACCCAGGTGGATCAGTGGACCCAGACCCGCTTGCCGGATGGTAGCCCGACCCGCCCTTGAGGAACTTGCCGAGGAATTGCCGTGAAAATCCTGGTTGCCAATCTTGGCAGTACATCTTTCAAATACAAGTTGTTCGACCTGCCCGCCGGCCGCGTGCTGGCGCAGGGCGGTATGGACCGCATCGGCACTTCTGGTTCGGTCCACACCTATACTCTGGGCGGGCAGGACGAGATAGCACGTCCCCGTCCTCTGCCAGACCATGCCAGCGCCATCGACGAGGCTTTGGAGCGACTGATCGGGGTCCCCGGGGTTTTGGCTTCTCTGGACGAACTCGAGGCCGTTGGATTCAAGGCGGTCCACGCCCGCGATATATCCGGGGTGGTGGAGCTGGACGAGGACGTGGTCGAGCGCATGGTGAATTATTATCCGCTGGCGCCGGCCCATAATCCGGCCTATGTGGCGGCCATTCGGCAATTTGCTGCAGTCGTGCCGGGGGTGCCGTTGGTGGGTTGCTTCGAAAGTGCCTTCCACGGCCAGATGCCGCGGCGGCGGCAGCTCTACGCCGTACCTTATGAGTGGTATGAAAAATACGGGGTCCGGCGCTATGGCTTCCACGGCGCCAGTCACCGCTACGCCGCTGAAAAAGTACTCGAGCTGGAGGGGGGCAAAGAGCTTAAGCACATCAATTGCCACCTGGGGGGCTCGTCTTCGCTGTGCGCTGTTGAAAACGGGGTTTCGCGCGCCGCTTCGCATGGCTTGAGTCCGCAGAGCGGGGTGCCGCAGAACAATCGCATCGGCGATCTGGACCCCTACGCTCTCGATCTGGTGATGCGCCAGGAGGGCCGCACTTTCACCCAGGTGCTGGAGCAGTGTGCCGCCCGCGGTGGGCTGCTGGGGCTGTGTGGTTATAACGACATGCGGGACATAGAGGAAAAGGCGGCGGCGGGCGATGCGCGCTGCGCCCTGGCCATCGAGGTGTTTAGCTCGGCCATTCGCGACTATCTGGGGGCCTACGTAGTGGAACTGGGTGGACTGGACGCGCTCAGTTTTACCGGCGGAATCGGCGAACACTCGGTCCTAGTGCGGGCACAGGTGCTCAAAGAGCTGGAGTTCCTGGGGGTGAAGCTGGACGCGGCAAAGAACCGGCAGACTCGCGGAGAGGGTAGCCTGCACGCCGACGAAAGCCGGGTCCGCATCTACGTTTTGCGCACCGACGAGGAACTGGTGGTGGCCCGGCAGACCTATGAATTTCTGGCCGTTCCGGCCCGCTAAGCAGCGGATAGCTCCGCTGCTTAGCGGGTTTTTATATGGTGTTTCCGCAGCTCCGCATCGGCGAGCGGCCCGATGCGCCAGAGGCAAAAATCCTGCATGGCTCTTCGGCACAATAGCAAAGTAGTGGTTTTATTTGTTTCCAAGGAGTGGGTTCCATGTCGTATCCGACCTTTGAACGCCCTTTCCCGGCCCTGAGTCCGGCACAGCGCTACCACCTGGAAGTCCTGGGTTACGTGGTGGTCGAAAATACCCTCAGTACCGAAGAGATAGGGGGACTCAAAGAGGCGCTCCACAAGCTCGATCGCGAACTGGAGCGGCTGGATGATCCCACAGCTGCGGGTCCGCGGGTCCGCGAGGCCTACCTCATCACCAGAGAAGTGCATCACCACTTCATGGCCAACATTATCGAAGCCGACCCGCTTATTACCGCCTACGCCACTCATCCGCGTCTGGTGGCCATGGCCGAAGAGTTGATCGGTGGAGAGTCCCGCATAGTCGAATTCAACGCCCATATCAACAGCCGCGATCCAGACTGGGAACCGGATGCCGAAGTGCACTACGGCTTTCACAAAGGTGCGGATGTGCCTTTTGCGACCCACGTCCAGAATGGCCTTCTGCACAGCAATTTCGTCAAAACCTTGACCAATTTGACCGATCTGGGTCCCGATGACGGGGGCACGGTGGTCATCGCCGGCAGCCATAAGGTAGACGCGCCGGCCCAGGATCTCATTGAGCTTGCCTACCAGGATCGCTCCTTGATCCACCAGATTGTAGCGCCGGCTGGTTCCACGTTGTTGTTTAGCGAAACCTTGATCCACGCCACCGGCCAGGTGCGCTCCGACAACGAGCGCATCATCATCATTACCGGATATTGTCCCCGCATGTTTCCCTACTGGGACCAGGGTGAGTTGAGCGCGGAATTTAAACAACAGGTACCGGCGCAACTCGAGACCCTGTTTCACGGCAGGGCTCACTGGAATAGAGCACCGCGCTACCGCACTCTCGCCGAGCCGGTTGACGAGCGTCCCTTTGCCCTGGGGCGTTGGTCCGAGCGTCCCCCGGTAGCCGAAGAGGGCAAGGACTGAATCCGGCGCTGAGGCGAAAGGTGAAACGTACGTCTTGAAAGGTTTTTATCCGGATCTGGCGCTACCCCTATATTCGACTTCCTCTGACTGGGGGATGACAAGCAAGATAGCCTTCGTATATTATATTCCATGCCGCAGCCTGTAAGCCGGGGAAAAATACCTAGCCGTTTGAACCAGAGCCAGAAGCGCCTGCTCTCGATCGTAGTAGGGCTGGGCGCGTTCATCGTGGCGAATACCCTCTATCTACTGTTCAACCGCCTGGCGGATGCACTGGATATAAGCTACTTTGCCCTAACCCGGATTTCGCTGCCGGAATTCTACCAGGGCATGGTCCTGTCCCATACTGGCGTGGGGCTCATACTGGTGCTGGTGGCCCTGAGTTTTGTAGCCTGGCACCTGCCCGCAGTGTGGCGCAAGAATCGCCGCCGGGCGATTTACAGCGGGGTGCTCACTCTAATCCTCGGGTTGATTCTGGGCGTCACCGGACTTTTTATCCTCAGTGCCGCCAACAGCCGCGAGAATGCCTGGGCCTTCTGGAGTCACGTGGGGGCTGCAGCTTTGCTGCCTCTCTTTTATCTGATGCACCGGCGGTTCTCGCTGTGGAAACCTTCCCGGCGCAGCTATATCGCCGTCCCCGCGAGCATAGCCGGCCTCGTGGTTCTCGCCATTGTCCTCCACGGCCTAACCTATGATCGCGAGCACTACACGCGCGCGGCGGCGGCG
>CAXFTV010000139.1:0-3250 GCA_964005845.1 uncultured bacterium | reverse complement strand
GTAGTGATGCGGCACCCCGAATTCACCCGCCACCTGGCGGGCGCGATCGCGGTCGACATCGGCGACGGCGACCACTTCGGCGGCGGCAAAATCGCCGTAGTGCTACAGGTGGTAGCAGCCGTGCGGGCCACAACCGACGACGCCAATTTCGAGTTTTTCCAGGGCTGTCAAAGCTCGGCCTCCTCCAGCACGGGTTCATAAACCCGGCCATCCTCGAATTCAATCCGCACCGGGATGCGCCGCCGCTCAAAACCGGCGGGCAATTCGTAGAGGTGGGTCGACAGCCATCTCGACGAGTCGCTTTGCGGATCGATCATAGACAGATCTCCCAGGTCTTCCACCTCGACGCGAGTTTTGGGAGAAGCGTCAAACACATTGATAAAGCGACGCCCCGACGGCGCATGATAAAACACCTCGGCCGGCTCGTCGCACCGCGGCAAAAAGGCGGTGTAGCAGCTGGAGAAGGAACCATCATCGCCAACTTCGACCACTCTGTAACCCTGCGGTTCGCGACCGTGGGCGCAGCGGCTATCAAGACCGTTTTTCCACCAGTTCCCGGCCACCGCTGCAGTCGTCATAATTTCGATTTGGTCGACGAAATGACGGCAGTTCTCATGGTCGTGACCGTGCAGCGTGATCACGTTAAAAAAGGGTTTCAAACACTCCAGGATGCGCTCGCCGCGGGCGATTTCATTGGTGGGAAAATCCATTCCCGGCAGCTGTCCCGTGCGCCCTGGGAAGCTGGTCGACAGGGGCACGTGCGTCGCCACCACGAGTGGGGTGTGGCGATCTACCCCGGCCAGATCCGCGGCGAGCCATTCCAGCAGGTAATCATCGGCCAGCACGTGCCAGTTCCAGCGGTGCTCCTCGGTCGGCTCGAAGTAGCGCACCACGTCCAGAGCGACGAAGTGGACGCCGCCGATATCCGCACTGCGGTGGAGGGTGCCGGCCCGCTCCCGCGGCAGGTAGCCGCTGCACATCTCGTGGTTGCCGTTGCTCAGGATGATGGGCACGGGAATATCGCGGGTCAATTCCGCGTACAGAGAGGTGGCCGCGGGGGTGATACCCAGATCGCCGCCGTTGACCAACACCTCGGGTTCGTGCGCCAGCATCGATTCGATGCAGGTCTTGAATCCAGGCTCGGAGTCGCGCCCCTCGCACAGGTGGATATCGGTAAAATAAATAAACTTCACCAAAGCGCTCCTTTCGGCTTGTGTCGACGGTGAATATACGCGTTTGTGAAAATGGCGTAAATGCACCACCTTCGAGACCGGAAAACGCCGGGTCCAGCCGGCAGCCGCCGCTTTGCCACGGGATCGCCCCCGGCGCCGGCGCACGGGACCGGACGGAATGCCAGACCGTGCATCATTCTGAGCGCCCTTTACTTTGGCGCCCTTTTTCTGGTAATTCTGTCCAGGCTAGAGCACCGCTCTTGGGGATCCGGGGCGCACCCGGCCTTGAGCCAGCACACTTGCAGCAGGGAGAGCAACGCCTGGAAAGCCGCATCCGGCGCCAGCGAGCGAAAGGGAAATACATGGTCGACGCCGATCTCATATCGCGCTATAATTACGATGCCTTCACACCCGAAAAATTCGCCCCGTGGATGCGCTTCGACCAAAGCCCGGCGCTGGGCCAGGTCGCGCCCGATTTCCCGCTCACCCGCCTGGATGGTTCAACGATGCATCTCAAAGAGCTCATCTCGGCCCACACCTATACCATCGCCGAATTCGGCAGTTTCACCTGACCCTATTGCGGGATGGCGGGGCCATCCATGAATGCCTTGGCCGCGCGCGTGGCCAGGCACAATATCGCATCTATTTTCATTTATACAAACGAAGCGCATCCAGGCGAGCACTACGGGCATCTCACCTCCATGGAGCAAAAGCTGCAACACGCCCGCGATCTGCGCGACAAACTCGGCATCAGCCGCGACATACTCGTCGATGGGCTCGATGGAGCGTGCCATCGCGCCTACGGCTCCATGCCCAATATGACCTGGATCTTCAATCGCGGCATGCTGCCCATCTACAAAGCCGATTGGACCGATATCAACAGCGTAACCAATTCCATCGACTACTTTCTCGACGTCTCCAGGCGCCGCAAAAACCGCGAACGACTCGCGCCCTTCAACGTCGAGCGCCTGGACTATCACGACCAGGATCGCGACGCTTTCTACAAAGGCCTGGAGCGCAACGGTCCAAAGGCGGTCGAAGAATTTCGCAATGCCTTTGGTTAGCAAGCCCCCCGCTTTCGCAACCCCTCATTTTAGCAGGAGCATTGCATGACGGACGGACACTCTTTCAAAGCGGCACTGGAAACCCTGCGGCGGCAAACCGGCGTGGTCATACCGGTGTACATTCCACCGGGCGTGGACGTCGAGCTGGCCCGCGACCTGCTCGACGATGCGATTCTGGGTTACGTCCTGCAGATAGACGATCCGCGGGCCCTCTGTCTGAGCGTGGACGGGGCACACTACGGCAAGGAGATCGCCGCTGAACTGGCCGCCAAACACGGGGTCCAGATTTGCTGTGCCCGCAAAAACAGAGGCAAGCTGCAGGGCGTGCGCAAGGGGATGGCGCAGCTGCTCGAGAGCCGCGACTTCGAGTACCTGGCGGCAGTGGATTCGGATGGCGACCACTTTGCCAACGAGCTGGTCAACCTGGTGCGGGCGGCCCGGCACGTCCGCGGCCGGGCCGGGGTAGAGGAAGTAATGGTTCTGGGTCAGCGCAGTTCGCGCCATCGGCCCATGGGCTTCTTGCGCGGCGAGCTGGAAGAACTGGCCGACCGGGTGCTCCTGGACACCCTGGCCTACGACGCCGCGGTGCGCGACCGGCCGCTGCGCCTGGAGGGCGCCACCACGCTGGGAGAATTCCCCGATTTCCACTCGGGCTACAAACTTTTCAGCCAGCAAACGGCGCGCGCGGTTTTTCTCCGCGAACCGCGGCTGTGCGGCGCTTCGGAGGACGCCTATTTCAAGCACGGCTGCGAGGCCGTGATGACCGTCGAGGCACTGCAGAGCGGGGCGTATCTAGTGCTGGTCAACCGCAGCACTTTCAACGAGCAGCCGGTGTCCACCTTCGGGCTGCTGGACCGGGAGCGCAAGTCCCTGGTCCCGGGCCAGACCCCGTTCCAACTGCGCGAACAGGAGATCGAAGAGGCTGCCGCCGCGGGTTTCAGCGGGGTGGCGATCCGCGCGCCGGAACTCGATGCCGAGATGGTCGACCTCGCGCATTCGAGGGGGCTGCGCTTG
>CAXFTV010000138.1:0-3068 GCA_964005845.1 uncultured bacterium | reverse complement strand
GCGCCGCCGCGGCGCTGCTGGCGCAGTGGAAAAACCCCGCCCAACGCCTGAGGCAATTCGCCGCACACCTGGCGGTCTGCCTCAGTACTGATGCACGTGCCCGCGAGTTCCGGGCCCAATTCGAGATTTCTGCAACTTCACCGGACCAAAGAGGAGAGAACTGCTATGAGCGAGTGGCATACGCTTGATTTCAAGCCGCGCGCCCGCGGTATCATGATCGGCGACCTGCACTGGTTGGCGCGCATAACCGACAAGATGCGCGCCAAGTTGGAAGGACGCATTGGCGACTATGTCTTCCCGTGAAGGGCCGACCAGAGCTTCCTGGAGGAAGTGAGTATGTCGGCAGAGACATTCGCCGCTATCGTCAGTTCATCTGCCAATGACGACGAGGTAATTGCAAAGATGAAGGAGCACCTGCAGGCGGGGGAATAAAATTCATCGGGAGACTGGAGTTGGCCACCGCCTCGTCTGGCTATAACTGCCGCTGAAGAGGGCCGCCCCCGGCAAGTTCCGCATCGACCGGCTGGCTCCGAAAACCCCAGATATAATGGCCTTTTATTCCTTCTCCTGTTGCTCGGGAAAGGGTGCGCGCAGATCGTAACGTCCCTGCTGCAAAACGGGCAGGGTGCCATCTTCGACCATGATATCCAGAGGGCACGCGCGCGTCGTCAAGGGCATTTCGACGACGTTTTTGATGCGCAGCGACTCGAAGATAGCCATCATGATCTCCAGCGTGTAGCGCGCCTGTACGGCATTGCCGCGGTGATCCTCGACGCGCCCTTCGATCCAATCGATCATTTCCTGGTACTGATCCGTTTTCACCGGTGGCGGCTCGAGTTCGCGCCAGCCGCCGGTGCCGTCCTGGTGCAGCAGGAGTTTGCCTTCTTCTCCCAGACTGATCTTGCCCTCGGTGCCGCTAATCTCCGGCATCAACGTCCGCGGCCCCGGCAGATCGCCCTCGTAGACGCCCCGGGTTCCACCCGCGAAACACACCAGGCCCATGCACAGGTCCTCGCAGATACTGCGCCGCTCCCAGCGATCGGTAGTGCGGCTGGTCTGACCGATTACCCACAGGGTCTCGGGATCGGCGAGATAATAGCGCCAGGCATCAATTGTGTGGGTGGCGGTATTGAGCAAGCCGGCGTTGGGTTTGGCGATGTGGTGGACCAGGCGCGGTTCGCCGATGGCACCGGCGGCCACCAGCCGCCGGATCTCGTTGCTTTGAGGGGTAAAACGGCGGTTGTGGCCGATGGCCAGCTTGACCTCGTGCGTCTGGCAGGCGGCGATCATGTCGTCGGCGTTGCCGAGGTTATCGGCAATGGGCTTCTCGCCGAGTATGGCCTTGACCCCGGCACGCGCGGCGGCCACGGTGGCCGGGGCCCGCACGCCCTGCCAGGTGGGAATGCTGACGATGTCCAGCTCCTCCCGCTGCAGCATTTCTTCGTAGTCGGTATAAGTAGCCGGCACTTCGTACTCCTGGGCCAGGCGCTGGACCGCCTCCGCCTCAATATCGGCCACCGCCACGACCTCCACATCGGCGCGGCGGCTCCACTCCCCTGCATGGCTGCGGCCCATGCCACCACAGCCGATAATCCCCACTCTATAACTCATTGGTTTACTCCCTGCTAAGTGACAACCAGGCAGCTCTTCAATAGCCGCGCTCCCGGAAAAATGGTTCCATCACCTTGTTGTAATCGCCGCCCGCTAGCCGATGAATGCCCATCCAGAAATAGGGCACGGCACCGCGGCGGCACATCTCGTCGACGAACTGGGCGGTGATCATGTACATAAATGCGAGATTGAGAATGCCACTGGCCGGACACACCTTCTCAGTGCCGCCGGCAATATCGACGACGCCGGCCTCTTCGGCACAGAGGTTTTCAAAGTAGACATCGCAGCGCTGGCGCAAGCCCTCGCCGCCGGGAGGCCCGATGCCGACGATGTAGTTGCCCCTGGCACGCCCCTCGTCGGCCCACTCAAGCTCCTGGGGATCGTCGGCGCTGACTGCCGCAATCAGCAGGGTATCCTCCTTCCCGCCGGCATCCCCGTCGCGCTGTTCCAGGGTATTGCACAGCATCAGTCCCTGGGCTACGGTGTAGGCATCGAGTTCAACGCCCTTGTTGCGGCTGCGCACAAAATAGCGCCCGCCACCGATAATGCGCTTGCCTATTATTGCAGCGACCTCGTTGACCTGCGCCAGTTCCCGGGCGTGAAACTTTTCCAGGCGCTCCAGCAGAATATCTAGATAACGACGCCCGCAACTGCCGTCGGGGAGGGCATCGGTCGCCAGCGCCTGCGCCACTTCGGCACTTATCATCCAGTGGATGGCACAGCCCCCGATCGAAGAGCCCGGACAGACGGCCATTTCAGGTATTTGCGGCACGTGCACCAGGCCGTGTTCCCAGGGAATGTGGGTATCGACAACCAGGGTAGCCACATCTTCGGGCATCCAATCGTTCTCGTTGGGTTTTACCATGTCGGGAGGGGTATTGCGATTGTTTATGTAGGGGGTGGTGAAAACCACGACGTAGACCCCGCGGTCGCGCGCCTGGCGCACCGAATCATTGACCATGACGGTGAGCAGCACGTCGCCCTCCTCCATAGTGTCGACTTGGCCGCCGGTATAGGATTCCAACTGCGCTGGGTTGCCCTCGCGCTCGCCGTCCAGTTCGTAGGGGGGCATGTGGCCAATCGACAGATTGGCGTAGGCTTTGCGACCGCTGCGCAGAGCCTCTGTACAGCGCCCGGCCACGGCGGCGATGATATGGGCATCGGCGCGGATTTCGCGCAGCATTTTAAGCGCATTCTGATAGTACTCTTCGCCAAAGGCGATGGTGTGGCCCCAGGTATGTTCCGCTTGGTGCGCCATGATCGTTTGTCCTTTATGAGGATGAAATGCGCGCTTCCGCACGCCGCAAAGAGGGACTGGCTAAACGCTCGGCCATACTGCTCAGATCCACCCTTGTTCGATGGTCACGGGTGACCCCGTGCGCTGACTCGACCAGGCCAGACCGGTGCCGAGCTGGACCTCGCGCCCGCTAATTGCCGACTCTTCGCCGGCAAAGAGG
>CAXFTV010000137.1:0-6406 GCA_964005845.1 uncultured bacterium | reverse complement strand
TGCAGCGGGCCCAGCAGCGCCTGCAGGTAGTGGTGCCAGTCACTCTGGCCATCATCTTCATGTTGTTGTACCTGAATTTTCGCAATATTACCGAGAGTCTGATGGTGATGCTATCCCTGCCCTTTGCCCTGGTGGGCGGGATCTGGCTGATGTACCTGCTCGACCACAACATGAGCGTGGCCGTGGGCGTCGGCTTCATCGCCCTGGCGGGGTTGAGTGCCGAACTGGGCGTGGTGATGCTCACCTACCTGGACAATGCGCACCGGGACGCACTGGCCGCGGGACGCATGAACAGTCCGGACGATCTGCACCGGGCCATCGTCGAGGGGGCGGCCCGGCGGCTGCGGCCCATTTTGATGACGGTCTGTTCGACGGTGGGCGGCTTACTGCCCATCATGTGGGGCCACGGCACCGGCTCGGAGGTGATGCAGCGGCTTGCCGCGCCCATGGTTGGCGGGCTGATTTCCTCGACGGTTCTGGCCCTGCTGGTCATCCCGGCGATCTACGCGCTGTGGAAGAGCCGCGGTTTAAATAGCAAGAATGAAAATTGATATATTAAAGTCAAGCGCCAATTTGGGCATGCCGCTCGGCCTGCTGGAGGATAAAGCGAACAATATTTATCTTATCATTCCCGCCGGTCACGAAGCCCCCAAAGGTTCGGTATTGCCCCACATGGGCAAGAGGATCAAGGCCGCTGCCATTCTCTATACTGTGGGAGGATTGAGCGGACTCGAAGTCGAGAAGGTCGAGGAACTCAAGTAGGAAAGAGATCAGGAGGTAAAAATGGACAAAAAGATAGGTGCCTTGTTAGGTGGTGCCGCATTGCTGCTTGCACTATTTTTCGCCAGCGGCAGCTTTTTCTCGCAGCCGGTGGACGAGCGCATGGAGCGGTTGCAGAGGTTGGAATTGCCGGCTGATGGCCTTGCCCTCTACCAGTTTCTGTTGCGGGAAATTCCCGATGTGGTTTCCCAGTTGCCCTGCGCCTGCTGCAAAAAAATGCTGTCCTGGTGTTACGAAGGGGGGTGCCCACCTTTGTGACGCCAGTGCAATGAAGAAGGCCGTGATGCCTTCGCATGGTTTGTCGAGGGCAAGAGCATTGAAGAGATCGCGCAGTTAATCGATAAGAAATATTTTTAATTGGGTGGGCATGGGAGAGTATAATTAGCTAAACTAAGCGCGGGCTCAAATAGGTAAATTCACGTATTTCTGATATTTCCTAGCGTTAAAAAGCTATTTTTTGGCGCGCCTTCGCATGCGGGGCATGTGCAAGAGGGTATATGTGGGTTTTATTATATTAAGTAGCTGTAAAAAATTGACTTATAAACGTGTGCTGAGGTTCTTAGCGTTGCCGTGTTAAATTTGTGGCGAGAAAAAAACTGCGGGCCGATGCAGTCGGCTTGAATCGGCCCGCACCCGTCCTGGCGATTTATTTCTATTAGCGCATCCTTCTCTCGGTGCGCTCCCCTCTCTTGGCAATCGCGTCAATAGTTGCTTCGACATCGACATCCAGCTTAACGGGATCCAGCGCTTTGGTAATCTCCCTGCCCCCGGCCTCGGAGCGCCGGGCCAGATTCATAATCAGGGGGGCGCCGCGGAGTTTCTGATTCGGCATAGTCAGGACGCCCACGGTGGGTTTGCGGGAATCCATTGGATTAGGCTCAAAAACCATACCTCTTTCCCCGGTGTTCAGAGCTACCAGGCTGCCGACCGGAAATATTCCCAGGGCTTTGACAATCAGGTTCACGGCGCTTTCATCGAACTCGATGCCTTTTTTTTTGTGAATTTGCAGCAGTGCCTGGTACATGGGCATAGAGGGTTTGTAAACCCGTCTGGAGGTGAGTGCATCGTAGACATCGGCTACCGCAGTCATGCGGGCAAAAGGGTGGATTTCGTCGCCTTTTAGCCCCAGGGGATAGCCACTGCCATCCAGCAGCTCGTGGTGCTGGGAGGCAATGGCTATTGCCTCTTCGGAGAATCCCCCGGCTTCGCGCAGGATTTCGCTACTGTAAAGGGCGTGGCGCCGCATTTCTTCCAGTTCGTTGGATTCGAAAGGTCCGGGTTTGTTGAGGATTTTGAGCGGAACCATAGTCTTGCCGATATCGTGCAACATGGTTGCGGCGACGATCATAGGCAATTTTTCCTGTTCGACGCGCCCGGCCTGGGCCATCGCCACGACTAGAGTACATACGTTAATACAGTGTACAGCAGTATAGGGATCATGTTGTTTGATGCGCGTCAGACTGACCATGGCATCCATATTTCGCAGAATGCTCTCGGTAATAATTTCGCTCGCACTCTGAACCTTGACCATGTCCACGCCCTTGCCGGAGGCGATATCGGTCAAGGTCTCCCTGATGGTCGCGATAGACTGGGCCCGGGCTTGCTTGGCCCTCTTGATTTCTTCGTTGAAGTGGACCAGGCGGCCCTCCGGTGGAGGAGTGCGTTTGGGATCGGTGATTGGTTGGACATGATCCGGTAGATCGCGCCCTTTGTCGGTGTCGATACTGACCATTTTGACGCCGGTTGCCCGTAGGCTGTGGATGTGCTTTTGAGTCTTGATTAAGAGACCGCCTTGTTGCGCGATCAATGCGTCCATGCGCCCGGTAAGGCGGGCTTTGCGGGTGGTAAAGAGGGAGGGCAAGGCATTGCACACCTGGAGAAAAGATCGTTCTGCGCCATTTTCAACCTTAGTTGCCACTTCTGCCTCCAGGAACATGCCGATTTCGAGATGGTCGATAGAAATGAGTTTTTTCATGATGAGCAGATTTAGCGTTCAGTGTAGATGCTCTGGCTGATCTCAAACTTTAGCTGTTGTCGATTAAATTAATTTCCACCTGCAAATTGGATGGTTTTTGCGCAAAAAAAACACCGTGTTGCTCGAAAAAAACGATTTATATCAATTATTTCAAGAACGATTTGCGGCGACAATGTTTCATTTATATCGGTTATATTGCGAGAATCTTGCGAAAAAATGAGTTTCCGCGTATATCTGCTTATAGTATTTGAGTATACGTAGGTATAAATACGTATTGAGCCTTAGAGGTACTGGCTGGCAACGAGAATATAGGCAAAAAGTGGGCGCTGGAATTCCCCCATGAGGAACTGGTTTATTATGCTCGAAGGGGTCAGCGGTTTGCAGCGGCGCCAAGGTCCTTGTTTTTTCTCCTGAGTTTCGATTTGCTTTTATGCGGTGATTAGAATACATCGAGCGCCTCTGAAAAAAGGTATGGGAAAGCATGAGTCCGACTATCGGGGCGAAATTTTTTATAGGGATGGTCGCCATCTCCCTCACCTTTATTATGGTATCCCTCTTGACTCTGGATCGCTTTTTGGCACGGATTGCCGAGGACGAGGTAAGCTATAGCCTGTTTCTCAGTGAGCGGGCGTACGAACGTTTTGAGGTCTTGCACGACAATCTGTTTGCCATCCAGGCGCGCTCGGTAGCGCAGACCCCGCATTTGAAGGCCGTTATGAATATTGCAGATGTCGACCACAAAACCGTTTTTCACACCGCCCGGGAATTGCACCTGGTCGTCAATACGGATCTCATGCTCCTGATAGATGCCCGGGGGTGCTGCTGGCCGATGTAGGCGATTCTACCTTTTTCGGTGCGAACTCGAGTGCTTTCCCCGGTGTCGAAGAGGGGCTGAATGGAGCCGAGTGGCATGGCATCTGGAGCTACCGGGATAGGTTGTACAAAATAATTCTGATGCCCATAGTGCTGGAGAGGCAGTTGCTCGGCCTCCTGGTGCTGGGTGATTTGCTGGACGCCGCTGCCGCCGCCGAAGTGCGGGAATTCACCGGTAAGGATGTGCTGATTCTATACGCCAGTGAAGGGGCCGGCTACTCGCGGGAAAGGTCCGGTTCGCCACCTATAAGCCAGGAGGAGTTGATCGCTCTGGGACCTTTCCTGAAACGGCCTGAGGGTATGGACGGCATTCGTTTTTCAACTCCTTTTCGGACCGTCCTGGGAGAAAAAGAATGCCTGGCACTGGTGCTGCCACTGGGGGGTGGGGCCGGGAGGATCGTCTTGTTTCGGGCCCTGGATGAGGTGGAGAGCAAGGTGGGCGTGCTGCGGCTCTACATTATGGCAATTGGAGGGATCAGTATTGTCCTGGCACTGGTGTTGAGCGCGTGGCTTTCGGCCAAGTTGAGCCGGCCGGTCCGGGAGCTGCGAGATGTGGCCGAGCAGTTCGGGGCCGGCCGGCTTGAAAAACGGGTTGGGATTCATTCGGGAGATGAACTGGGACAATTGGCCCAGTCATTCAACATGATGGCGGATAATCTGGATTTTGCCTACCGGGAACTGTCCCGTTTTTCCAGACGCACGGTACAACTGCAGGAAGAGGAGCGCAGGCGGGTAGCCAGGGAGTTGCACGATGGCGTCAACCAGTTGCTCGCCGTCGTCGGTTTTGGCCTCGAGTCGATCGAGAAAAAATTACTGCGGCGCGATGAGAGCGCTGTGCCAGAGATCGATAAAACCAAAGAACTCTTAGATGAGGTCATTCAGGAGGTGCGCAATATTTCCTACAATCTCAGACCCAGTGTTTTAGACGACCTGGGTTTGATGGCTGCAGTGCGCAGCCTCTGTGACGAGTTTGCCAACAGGACGCAGATCCGGGTCGAAATGGAAACTGCCATATTGCCCGAGAATATCCCCAAAGAACTCGAAATAACGGTCTACCGAATTCTCCAGGAAGCGCTGGATAATATCGAAAAGCACGCCGAAGCCACGCTTGTGAAACTGCACTTTGCGCAGGAGAATGCCCGTATTGCAATAAAAATAAACGATAATGGAAAGGGGTTTGACGTGTTTCTGGGAGGAGGCGAAAGTGGCGGTGCGGGACTGAACAATATGAAGGAGCGCGCTGCACTGGTCGACGGGGTGCTAAAACTTAGATCTATTCCGCACAGCGGTACCGAAGTGCTGCTGGAATTGCCCTCAAAGTAGCCGGGGAGAAAAAGAGATGAGCGAAGACGAAAAGATCAAGTTGTTGGTGGTGGATGATCATCCCATTGTGCGCGATGGCATAAAGGCGCGTCTGAGCACTTATTCCCATATTGGAGTCGTCGGCGAAGCCGGGGGGGGGGAAGAAGCGGGTAGCAAGGGGCAGCAACTCGCTCCCGATATCGTGTTCATGGACATTGGGCTGGCAGACATGAGCGGGCTGCAAGCCCTGAGCTTGCTGAGGGAAAAGGTGCCCGGGGTCAATGTCATCATTCTAACTATACACGATAACAAGGAATACGTCATCCAGGCGCTGCGCTCCGGGGCCAGGGGATATATCCTCAAGAACGCCCCTTCTACAGAGTTGATTCGCGCGGTGGAAATGGTGCACCGGGGAGAGGTTTTTTTCCCTGCGGAGGTATCCCAGCTAGTGCTGCAGGAGTACGCCGGGGAGGCTGCAGGGCTGGATAAATCGGAGCTGTCGGGGCGCGAGCGGGAAGTCCTGGTGCTGATTGCCGGAGGCTATACCAGTAAGGCTATTGCCCGCGAATTGAGCGTGAGCGTGCGGACGGTCGAAAGCCATCGCGAAAACATTATGGGCAAGCTGGATTTGCATTCTATAGCCGAGTTGACAAAGTACGCCATTGCAAGGGGGTTGGTGGGGTTGGAATAAAACCGCTTGCGCCGCCGGTCGGGAGCTCCAGGGGGTAAAAATAAGCATATAATTGAAAAAAAAACTCTTTTTACCGGCAAATATCCGTAATGTACCCTATGGACTCCGTATTTTACCCGATTGATTTATCCCCTTCTGCAATCCTAAATTTTATCTACCCATAAATTTATTCAAGGAGGCTGCAATGACTCTGCAGACGAGGTACAGTGCAATTGTTCTGACGGCGATCTTCGCCGCGGGCTGGCTGGTGGCCGATGCGGAGGCGCGGGGTTTCAGGATGCAACAACTCCCGAACACGCCCGCCGGCTGCAATACTTGCCATACCACCGGGGGAGGGACGCCGAGAAATTCGTTCGGTCTGGCTATGGAGGAGCTGGTCACACCGGATGGTCGAGAAGTGTTCTGGGGACCTGAACTGGCCGCTCTGGACTCGGACGGCGATGGTTTCACCAATGGCGAGGAACTGGGCGATCCGCAAGGAATATGGGAAGAGGGCAACGAGTCCCCGGGGAATGCCGACGAAATTACCCACCCCGGGGATCCCGCCAGTCACCCGCCCGAAGACGATACGCCCACTGCAGTAGCGGAATCGAGCTGGGGCAAGCTCAAGCGGCTGGTCGAGAAAGTTCTGAAGTAAGCGTAGTATTCTTAGCTAGTCGATAAAGAAGTGCCACAAACGCAGCGGCTCTCAAAGCAACTTTGAGGTCCGCTGCTTTTGTGGCACTTGGATGGACAAGGGGAGATTACTGGCTTTTATTTTGAGTGTACTTCGGCTTGAAATTTAT
>CAXFTV010000136.1:0-3366 GCA_964005845.1 uncultured bacterium | reverse complement strand
GCGGAATGAGCGCGCGGCCATGGAGCCAGGGGAGCGCCAGACTCAAAAGCAGCAGGGCAGAGGCCGCTAAACGCAGTCGTGATTGCGCTCCCGTCAAAGCGAAAAAAATCAGTACATTCAGCAGGGCGATCCAGCAGGAAACACCGTACACCCCGGTGACAGTAGCATATTGAATCAGCGTTGGGAAGACCGCCTGACTATGTCCTAGTAGCAGCCAGGGAAAACCGAGCTCGCCCAGGGAAAGGAGGTATTCCTGGGCGGTCCACAAGAGGGGTACTGCCGCTGTTGCGCGGCGGCCCCACAAACCTTGAAGCAAATTCTGAACGCCGGCAAAGAGAGCGATAAAGAGGCCCAGATAAGCGGCCATCAGAAAGGTGCCGCCGACCACGGCCGGGCCGCCACCCTGGGTATGAGCCACCCAGTACAGACTTGCCAGGTTGAAAACGAAACCGGTGAGCCAGCCGTGCTGGAAACCCGATTTAAAGGTGCCGCCGGGCAAGCTGGTCAGCAGGGGAATGAGCGCTACAAACGCCCAGCTGCCGTGGTAGAGAAAGGCCAGCGGGTGGTTTGGGTGGCAGGGAAAGGCCAGCGCCAGGAGGGCGCCCGAAACCAGCGGGGGGGTCCAGCGGTACAACTCGATTCGTTGAAGCATAACATAGGGGAATATAGCCCAGGCCCAGAAGGGGGGCAAGAAATGCTGGCATGGATTCTGCTGTCGGCGTAGGGGCACCCCGAGAGGAGGCGTGGGGCTAAAGGAGTAGAAAATTACCTCTCTTTTTTTCCCAGTAGTGGCAAAGTGGCACCTGAGATTAATGGAAGTGTCCCATCCGCTATACATATTCTTTTGGGGCAGTGTGCCGCTTGCTCCACAGGTTGCGAATGGAGGCTATGGCGTTATGCACACATGTGCAAGATGGGAAGAGGGCAGTGCTGCCGGGCGCACCGGATCGCGTTTGCGGGAAGAAAATTCAGCCCTCGACGGTTTGGCTTCCTCAGATCTGCCCCGGGAGCGTCTGCTGCGCTATGGAGTCGAAGCTTTGAAAGAGCATGAATTGCTGGCCATCGTGCTGGGCACCGGATACCGGGGCCGCAGTGTGTTGGAGGTGGCAGAGGCCATTCTCGAAATCCATCCCAAGGAGGCCTTGATGGAGATGGATGTAGAAAATTTACTCCACATCAAGGGACTCGGAAAGGCCAAGGCCAGTGTGCTAGTTGCCGCATTTGAGCTGGCTCGGCGCGGCTTGCAGCAGGGATTGGGCGTATTGCCGATCATTTCCAACCCGGCGGCGGCGGTGGCTTTGTTGACTGAGATAAAGGACCAGCGCAAGGAATACTTTCTCTGCCTGTATCTGAACGCGCGCAATCAGGTGATTCACAAGGAAGTGGTCTCGATCGGCAGTCTATCGGCAGCCATCGTACATCCGCGCGAGGTTTTCCAGGTGGCGGTGTTCCATTCCGCAGCCAGCGTCATTTTGGCCCATAATCACCCTTCGGGAGATGTCTCGCCGAGTAAAGACGACATTGAGCTGACCGGCAGGCTGGTAAAGGCAGGGCAGATTTTGGGTATCGAAGTGCTGGATCACATCATCATCGGCAGCGCGGAATTTTTGAGTTTTCAGGAGCGGGGCCTGATGCAGAAATAAACGAGATGGTCGCGCTTGATTATTGTCCGAGAAAGAATATATTTGAAAAGTGAAGGATCACTGTTTTTTCTAACTGGCTGGCCACGGCAAATGCGCCATGGTGGATGCACGGGGAGCGCACATGCAACTTGGAAATGAAAATCTGGAAAATGAAAATTTGATTTCAGTTCGGATTCTCGGCATCTACCCCTATGGCGATCCGCGCGATCCCAACCAGCTCTTTGAGACTTTTCTGGTCTTTCTGAAGGGAAGCGAAGACAAAGTCGTACCTATCTCGATCGGGCGCTTCGAGGGGCAGGCCCTGGCCATGGCCATGCGCGATATGCCCCCGGTCCGACCCCTGCCGTACAATCTGCTCAAAGATTTGCTGGAGAAGCTGAACGGAGAAGTTAGACAGCTGGTTATTCACACCTTGAAAGAAGAGGTTTTTCACGCCTATTTGCTGATACAGGCGGAAGATCAGGAGTTGTTGTTGGACTGCCGGCCCAGCGATGGCATGACCCTGGCGACCCTGACGGGTGTGCCCATTTACATGAGTCCAAAAATAATGGAAGAAGCTGGTCGCGAGTTAGATGGTCTGCTCGAAAAATCCGATTTATTCGATGGGTCCTCGGCGCTCGGAATCGATGGAGAACAGGTCGCCGAACTGCAAGGGGACGAAGGACGAGAAGAGGGAGAAGAAAACATGAGCGAACTGGAAAAGCTCAAAGCCCAGCTCAACCGCCTCGTTGCCGAAGAAGCGTACGAAGAGGCGGCCAAAATAAGAGATTTGATCAGTCAACTGGTAAAATAATTTACCGGGCTGCAAAATCGCGTTCGGCAGTAAAAGAGCGGGCTCCTTCGTCCAATTGCGAAGGAGCCCGCTCTTTTATCTGAGCTGCTGGATATAGCCGCACATTGACAATAAAGCTGAGGTCGTTGAAATCATCATTCGGTTTGTTGCCGAGGGCAATGGCACTGAGAAAGGTGTGATTCTTGAAATGAGGCCGTTTTGTACCTGCTTCTGGTTCGCTGGTTAATATTGCCACTCGCGGCACTGGGGGGATGCCATCAGGAGAGCGGTCACCTGGAGCGGGGCCGGGATCTCTTTAGCGGGCAGAGAATGCAGCTGGTCGAAGAGCAACTGGTGGCGCGTGATATCACCGATCCGGTCGTCCTGCGCGCCATGCAGCAGGTTCCTCGCCACCTTTTTATACCTGCGCGCCTGCGGGAATACGCCTACGCGGATCAACCCCTGCCCATCGGTGAAGATCAAACTATTTCGCAACCATATATCGTCGCCTTCATGAGCCAGGCGCTACAGCTGAAAAAGAGCGACAAGGTGCTCGAAATCGGTACGGGTTCGGGCTATCAGGCTGCGGTGTTGGCAGAAATCGTCGCGCAGGTCTATAGCATCGAAATCGTACCTGTGCTGGCTCGAAGGGCGCGTCAACGCCTGGCCGAAATGCACTATGACAACGTGGACGTGCGCCTTGGCGACGGTTATCTAGGCTGGCCCGAGCAGGCGCCATTTGACGCCATAATCGTCACTGCTGCGCCCGATCACATTCCTCCGGCACTGGTCGAACAGTTGGGGGAAGGAGGGCGCTTGGTGCTGCCTCTGGGCGATAAAAACCAGCAGTTGGTGCGGATCGTCCGTCAGGGCGGGGAAAATGTTTTGGAAAATCTGCTGCCGGTGCGTTTTGTGCCGATGACGGGAAAGGCGCTGGAGTAATTAGAAATT
>CAXFTV010000135.1:0-2741 GCA_964005845.1 uncultured bacterium | reverse complement strand
ATCGAGGCCGCCAAGGCGGCGGGGAAAATCTGCAGGTATATGACCGGTAACGGCATTCCGCTGGCGGGAGATCAAAATAACGTCGCCGAAGAGTTGCGCTATATCCGCGTGTTTTTCCAGCTGGGGGTGCGCATGATGCATCTGACCTACAACCGGCGCAATCCGATTGGCGACGGCTGTGCCGAACCAGCCGATGCGGGTTTGAGCGAGTTTGGCCGGGAAGTGGTGCGGGAGATGAATCGCGTCGGGGTCATGATCGACATCGCCCACACGGGAAGACAGACGAGCCTGGATGCAGTTGAAGCATCAGAGCGTCCGGTCGTAGTCAGCCATTCCTGCGCCCATCGGCTGAATGCGCATATACGCTGCAAGGACGATGAGTTGATCCGCAAAGTCGTCGCCGGGGGGGGGACGATGGGGATTACCAACATTCCCGCTTTTTTGGGCGGCCGCGGGGATATCAGTGCAATGCTCGATCACATCGACTACGTCGCCAGCACTTTCGGGGTGGACCACGTGACGATCGGTACGGATCGCTCCTACCAGTCGGAACAAACGGCCCGGGAGCAAGCGAAGGTTGCGCGGACGGGTGCGGCTCGGGTCCGCTGGGAGGCGCTGTGGCCCAAAGGAGATCCAGTGCAGGCTCCCGAGTGGAAGCAGGATTATCAGGTCCAGAGCCTGGCCTGGACGAACTGGCCGATGCTCACGGTGGGCCTGGTACAGCGCGGTTATGCCGACGCCGATATCCGCAAAATTATCGGCGGCAATATCCTGCGCGTCTCGGAGGAGGTGCTGAGCTGAGGCGATTAGCAGGGCGCCGCCCTCACCGCCCCACGGCCTTTGCCGCCCCGGGGAAGGGTGGCCTACACCCGGTGCCGCACGCGCGGATGCCCATCCACCGCTCTGTCATGGAAAGGTGCCCTTTGCCTAGAGCGGGCAACATTTTCTCCCCAAATAGGGTCGCGTCTCAGGGCCCCGAGGCCTTGAGCTCTGCTGTCGAATTTCGTTGATTATGTCCATTATAGCAGGAGGTCTAAAGGCGTGAAAAAAAATACTCCCTTGAGCACGGCGCAAATTCGGCATTTCCATACCCACGGCTACCTGATCATAAATAATCTCTTCAGCGCCGCAGAAGCAGCTTTCATGCGCCAGATCGCGCAGGCCGATCCCCGAGTTGAGGCCGAGGCAAAATTTAACAGCAATTACGACGCAAGCACACCGGATAGCACCAGGGGTATCGACACCCGGCTGGTCTACACTCCCAACCTGGCGGCTGCCGATACCTACTGTGCCATCGCCCAGAGCCAGCGCCTCATAGCTCCGCTCGAACAGCTCTTCGACGACGAGATCCGCCATTACTACCACCTCAAGACTCTGAAAAACCCCCAGACGGGCGGTTGGCAATACCACCAGGATTATGGCTACCACTACAAGGAATTCTTCTATCCGAGTTTCTGCTCGGTCATGCTTGCTCTCGACCCCGCCAGTCGGGAAAACGGTTGCCTCCGCGTCGTCAAAGACTCCAACCAGCTCGGGCGCCTCGAGCACCAGTCCTCTGGCTCCCAGCTCATCGCCGACCCCGAGCGGGTGCGCCTGGCGCTGGCCGAAATGGAGGAGATATACTGTGAACTGGAGCCGGGTTCGGCCCTCTACTTTCACGGCAATACCCTGCACGCTTCCGATCCCAACTTCAGCGCGCAGCCGCGATGGGCGCTGATCTATGCCTTCGTCGCAGCGCGCAATAAGGTAGTTCCCGTCGAGTTGGAAAAAACTCTGGCCCCCCCCTTGCAGGGTTGGAGCGATGCGCAGGTCGAGGCTGCGCTGCAGCGCCACTGGGAAGAAATCCGGGCCCAGGGTGCCGGGGAAGCTGGCTGAAATTTCGCCGGCCGGGCCGCGCGCCGTGCGGTCGGTAGAATTTTTGGTCCGGGAAGCACAGCCGCATAAGAGGCGGCTACTTGACCAGATTGCAAAAAAAGAGTTCTCTATAGTTGCAGAAATTCAACAATTAACTTGTCCAAGCAATTCAGGCCGGCGGTTCGGCGGGAGGTTTTATGGCAGCTGAAGATCGACATCTGAGCGCTAAAGTAGTCTGGGTTACCGGTTCTTCGCGGGGTATCGGACGCGTCATTGCAGCACATCTGGGCAGCCTGGGGGCCGACCTGGTGGTGCACGGCACGACGCCCACTTCGACACAGGCCTTTGGCGAAGGCAATTCGCTGGCGGAGGTGACGCGGGAAATAGCCGATGAATGCGGCGTGCGGGCCCTGCCGGTGCACGGGGATTTGACCGATGAGGCCACGGTGAAGTCGATCGCCGCGCAGGTGCGGGAGGAATTTGGCCGCATCGATATTTTGATCAATTGCGCCGGGGGCGATATCGGCGCCGCGGGCACTGGGGCGCCGATGGCCGGTAAACCACCGCAGAACGATGCCGTTTTTATTGCCCTGGACGATATTCGCACGGTCCTGGAACGCAACGTCATGACCTGCATTCTCTGTTGTCGCGAGGTGGCTCCCGAGATGATGGAGCGCAAGGCCGGCCACATTGTCAATATAGGCAGCAATGCCGCTTTGTTCGGCGCCACCAACTCGGCCATTTACGGCACTGCCAAGGCCGCGGTGCACGAGTATACGCGCTGCCTGGCAGATTTGCTGCGGCCCTATAATGTAACCGCCAACGTGATTGCGCCCGGAGAAATCGAGACGCCGCGCTTTCTGGCCAGTCGGGTTATCAACGAGGAT
>CAXFTV010000134.1:0-7024 GCA_964005845.1 uncultured bacterium | reverse complement strand
TGATGGCATTGTTGACCATCGTCGGCACCGGATGGGTCGACGGCGTCACCGCGGCGATGACGCCGTAGGGGGCCATCTCGACCACCGTCAGCCCGTGATCGCCGGTCCAAGAGATCGCCTCCAGGTCCTCAATACCCGGGGTGGTGTCGGCGGCGACGTTGTGTTTGAGGATCTTGTCCTCGAGGCGACCGATCCCGGTCTCCTCGAGCGCGCGCCGGGAGAACTCCTCGGCGTTGTCCCGGGAGACCTGGCGCACCGCATCAATGATCGCCTTGCGCTGCTCCAGGGACTGTTCCATCAGGGCCGCCTGCGCCCGCGCCGCAGCTGCAACCGCATCGTCGACCCTGCCGAACACGCCGTGGCCGCCTGCCGCGCCGCCACCGGACGCCCTGGGCGAAGCGGCATCGGCGGCAGGCAGTACCTGCTGCACCACTTCCTCGACAATCTGGCGGATCTGGCTCTCGGTGACCTGGGGCATTTCCACAGTATTGGGTTGCGGCTTCAGACGGCATGAAAATAGCCTGCTCCCGAAGGCCCGTCAACGTGAATACGGTTGCACGAACGGTGTAGTTGGTTAGCTTTCCTGCCCCTGAATCGCGACCAATCACCCACCGGAGACCACCATGCGCATCATCCGCTTTCTCGACGAGAACGGGGTAGAGCAACTGGGCGAGGAGGAGGCCGGCGGCTCGGCCAGATTGCTCGACGGCGACCTCTATACCGGCCTGACTCCGACCGGCGAGAGCGCCGGCATCGGCAAGTTGCTCGCCCCCGTTGTTCCAACCAACATCTTCTGCATCGGTCTGAACTACCGCGAGCACGCCGAGGAATCGGGCTTGGAGCCGCCGGAACGCCCCCTGGTGTTCATGAAGCCGACGAGCACCCTGGCCCATCCGGGCGACCCGATCCGCCTGCCCGCCTGCCAGAACGACCAGGAGGTCGATTACGAATGCGAGTTGGCGGTGGTTATCGGCAAAGCCGCCCGCAACCTCTCGGCAGCCGAGGCCCTGGACTGCGTTCTCGGCTACACCTGCGGCCACGACGTCTCGGCCCGCATCTGGCAGCTCGAGCTCGGCGGCGGGCAGTGGATCCGCGGCAAAGGTTTTGACACCTTCTGCCCCCTGGGACCCACCCTGGTCACCAGCGACGAAATCCCCGACCCGCAAACGCTTTCCATCAAAACCATACTCAACGGCCAGACCATGCAGGACCACACTACCGGCGACATGATTTTCAACGTAGCCGAGCTCATAAGTTTCCTGAGCCAGGACACTACCTTGCTGCCCGGCACGGTCATTCTCACCGGCACGCCGCAGGGCGTGGGATTTGCCCGCAAGCCGCCAATCTGGCTCAAAGCTGGAGACGAGGTGATTATCGAGATAGAGAAGATCGGCCGCCTGGTCAATCCGGTGGCGGCGGCCGGCGGCTAGGGTGGGACGGTAGAAATTTCGCAGTGGTATCCCGGGGGCGGATGCGTCCTCGGGCCCATCTGTGATATAGAAAATTAGCGAGGTTTCCGCCGGGTAGGAGCGGGAGAAAGTGTGCTATTGCTTCCGCGATTCTTTTATAAAGCTTGGGAAGCCATTGCAAAAACGCGCTGCCTCGTTCACGCGCAACCGCTGCGTGGATGTGCAAACTATGAGGCCGTGCGGAAATCGAGGAAAGGCACTCTGGGTGGCTTGCGACAAGTCACAGGTACGGATCAGGCAGAGCATCCCGGACATCATAAAATGACGGAGTCCAAGCCCCATACAGCTGCCCGCCGATCCCCCGAATCACCACTCAGGCCTCTTCGTCGATGTAGACGCTTTCCACCTTGCCCAGAATCACCGAATCAAAAGGCATCGGCTCGCCAAATGCATTGGCGCTTTCGCGCGCCACCTCGACGATCACCATTTCGCCCTCGCGCACCGGCTGCCAGGTCGCGCTGACCTGGGGATCGCCGGTTGGCTCCAGCGCCTCGTTGAGATCCTGCGTCACATGCAGGCTTCTGCCCTCGTAAGGAGCTATCGCCCGTGCCAACACTACCGTGCCAATCACGCGCGCGAGTTTCATCTCCCCCCCACCTCGTCTACAATGCCCACGATCACGCTGCGCACCGGCGGGTACTCCAATCCGGTCACCAGGCTGCCGGCCGCACCAGACTCGCTCACCAGCACCTCGCTACCGATCCCGGCGCCCACCCCATCCACGGCCAGTTGCATCGGCACCGCAGGATCGCCCCGCCCCTTCAGCGGCACGACCACCAGAATCTTGCGACGTGCCAAACAGGGATGTTTGGCTGTGGCGACCACATGGCCGACTACCTTGCACACTCTCACGAGGCCAGCTCCTCCAGCCCAAGATTCCGGCCAGAAGCCTGTAGATTATCGATGATGCCCACGATCACCGCATCCGTGGGCACATCTTCCATCCCCGGCGTAAAGCGGGCCGAACTCCCCATTACCGTCAACACCAACTCGCCCTCACCAGCACCTACCACGTCCACGCAAACCATGTGCCGACCCGTGCGTTCCAGTCCATGTTCGCGCACGGTGACGATCTCCACCAGGAGCAATTTTTTGCCATTCAGACTCTCCACCTTAGCACTAGAAACCGCGTGGCCTTTTACCTGCGAAAGCAGCATATCAATCAATCCTCTGAATGCATGACAATCAGGAAGCTATCGCCGTCTCGAACAGAGAAAGGCGCTCGAGAGCGATTTCGATCTCGGCGGTGCCATAACCGTAGAAACCAGCAATTTTTTCGATTACCTGATTCATCAATATATCCGGACAGGACGCTCCAGAAGTAACCGCAATCCGGGCCGGCAGGGCTTCCGGCAACCAGTTTTTGCCGATGCGCAACTCCCTGGCATGGACATCGAAATGCCGTATCCGCTGGCGCGAAAGCAATTCGTCAGCACTGGCAATCAAGTAGCCGGGCATGGCCGCGGAACAAATTTCTACCAGGTGCGAGGTGTTGGAACTATTGTATCCCCCCACGACCACGGCCAGGTCGGGCTGCGCATCCAGTAAAATCTTAGTGGCATCCTGGTTCTGATTAGTGGCATAGCACAGAGTGTCGTTGGTATCGGCAAAGTGATACTCCAGTTCCTCCTCGCCATAGCGTTTGCCCATGGCTTGCCGCACCAGTGCCACGACCTTCTTGGTCTCCTCCGCCAGCATGGTAGTCTGGTTTACTACGGCGACTCGCTCCAAATCCCTTTGGGGATCGAAACCAGCCGACCACTTGCCGGCAAAGATCTCTTTGAACTCCTCCAAGCTCAGCGCACCCACGATGAAATCGTGGATTTTCCGGGCTTCGAACTCGTTGAGTACGACCAGGGTTTTGCCGTGCTGCATGGTGTGCGAGTGGGTCGCCTGGGTTTCTTCGTGTTCGTATTTGCCGTGGATTAAAATGGTATATCCCTCGCGCCCCAGTTGCTCGCCCCGATTCCATACTTTGGAGACAAAGGGACAGGTGGTGTCGTAGTTTTCGCGGAACTCTTCCGAGGAAGTCTCCAAGCCGCTGCGCTGCAGTGAGTCTTCGATCTGCAGAGTGGTGCCAAAAGCCGGGATGAGGACAATATCGTCTGCTCCTATCCCTTGCTCCGGTATTTTTCTTTCGCCCTCAGCACCGTAAATGAAGTCGATACCGCGCGCTTGCAGATCGTTGTTGACCAGAGGATTGTGAATGATTTCACTGACCAGATAGGTAGCTCTTTCGGGGTTTTTTTCCAGAGCCGCAAACGCCATGTGTATAGCCCGCTCCACTCCAAAGCAGAAACCGAAGTGGCGGGGAATCAAAACTTCGAGCTGGCCGATCTCCAAACGCGTCGGAGACAGAGCCCGTTTGCCGTGCTGCAAACGGAAGTCTTTGACCCTCTGGATAATGGGGCCAGCATAGTGATTGGGAACGTGATCGAATTGGGAAAAAGCCATACCCCTCTCCTGGTAATACCGGCTCTGCAGACGCGCAATCATGGAAAATCTACACTATGGTAGGCCTATGTCAATAGAGGTCTGTTGACAAATATTTTGCCGCCGCCTAAGCTTAAGAATTACTGTACAATTCGCTGCGCCCTTGTCCTCTCGTCTCGAAGTGAAAATTCTAATGAAGTCTTCGGGACTGTTATGGCCGGCTTTCTGCTTCCCCTGTCACTGGCGCGAGTGACGGCTTTGATCTGAGCCCGGATCAAGGTGCCCATCCACTAAGTCTGCTCGCAGGAATCGACCATGTCCCTTGCCATCGTCCTCATCAGCGGCGGTCTCGACAGTTGCGTAGCCGCCGCCATTGCCGCTCTGGATCACGACCTGGCTTTCCTTCACCTGAGCTACGGCCAGCGAACTCAGGAACGCGAACGACAGGCCTTTAATGCCATCGCCGACTACTATCAGGTCAAACAGCGCTTGAGCGTAGACGTCTCCTACATGCGGCAAATCGGCGGTTCCAGCCTGATCGACCCCAACCTGCCCGTACCCGTGGAACACCTAGACACGGAAGGGATTCCCACTACCTATGTGCCTTTCCGCAATGCCAATATCCTGGGCATCGGAGTGGCCTGGGCCGAGACAATCGAAGCAGGTCACGTATTCATCGGCGCGCACGAGGTCGATGCCGCCTACCCGGACTGCCGGAAGTCATTTTTCGCAGCCTACAACGAGATGGTCGCAACCGCTATCTGCCCGGATCGCTCCATCCAGGTACAAACGCCGCTGATCGCCCTGGACAAAAGCGCCATCATCCGCCGCGGCCTTGAATTGCATGCCCCGCTGCACCTGACCTGGTCCTGCTACCAAAACCAGGAAAAGGCCTGTGGTCGCTGCCACAGCTGCCAGCTGCGCCGCCACGGCTTCCGCAAAGCCGGACTCGAAGACCCGCTACTCCATGAGCGCTAGGCAGTCGCCACAATTGCACCCCGCCTCACAATCGGACCACACCACCAGAAATTGCCCTTGCTCCCTGTAGAAAATCCCCTAACTTTAGAGTTTATAGTATCCATTATTTCAAATATCATATCATGCGCCCAGGACCATGCCTGAAAAACTTGCCCAGGAGCTCGAGACCTTTCCCAATCCCAATCCGGAACGCGACTATACTATTGACATGGAGTGTCCGGAATTTACTTCGGTCTGTCCCCGAACCGGCCAGCCCGATTTCGGCACCATCCTGATCAGCTACGTACCCGACCGGGAATGTATTGAGCTAAAATCCCTAAAAATGTATTTGTGGTCTTACCGCCAGGAAGGTATTTTTTACGAAGCTGTGACCAATAAGATCCTGGGCGATCTGGTGAATGCATGTGCCCCTCGCCGCATGACCGTAAAAGGCGATTTCAGGGTGCGGGGCGGCATCAGCACCATCGTAACCGTGGATTATCCCGCAGCGTCCTGAGTGAGCGACACGGGCCAAGCTTTAGAGCGTTGGCCCAGGCACGCCAGCAAAGCCGTGGACAAGGCGCCCGGGAACGGCCTATTTTCCGATGGGCCACTTGCGGGTAATACCGGTCACGATAGACGCAACTGGGCATTTTATTAGACGCTTTTAAACCAATGGAGAAATTTACCAATGGAAGAGATCTCTTCAGAAGAAAGCGTAGCTGAAGACTCCCAGGAGAACCAGGAAGAAAATCAGGATAAGCAGGGCAAAACCTGGTACCCCTATATCACCAAGAGCCAGTTTGAAAAATTCATCTCGCGCCTGCAGGGCAAAGTCCCCGAGCAGGTCGACCGCGATTACGTCCGCTCAATCATCCGCACGCCTTCGATGATCTACCGCTTTTTGCGCGGCATCGAAGCCATGAAATTAATCGACCGCGACCAGAAGCCCACCGAACGCCTGCATCGTCTGATCACCCCCGAAACCCGCAAACAAGCCATCGCGGAAGTAATGCAAGATCTCTACCCCGACCTGATGGAACCGTGGCAGGAGTCCGGGGGGACTATGCCCGACCACGAGATCGTCAGTTTTTTCCGGCAACGGACTGGCATGGGCAACGACTCGGCCAGCAAGATGAAAATGTTTTTCAAGTTTCTACTCAGCGAAGCAGACTTGGGCGCAGCGCATTCGAGTCCGGACAACTCCGCCGGGTCTGCAACAAAACCGGCATCGGAATCAGGGCCCGAACCAGGGCCCGAACCGGCACCGGAGCCGGCCCCAGAACCGGCCCCAGAACCGGCCCCAGAACCGGCCCCAGAACCGGCCCCTGCAAAACAAACTCGCAACAGATCCGGGCGCGAAAAATCAGCGCCCCAGCGCGATGGCAACTCGCCGCCGTCCCAACCCCATTCCGGTGCTTCCCAGACGGATCGGAACAACTCCAATTCGAACAATAGTCCCAAAGTTCTATCGGAGACGCAAAAAGCTTATATCGACACTATTCAGAAGGTAGTCAGGATCAATATCGATGGAGACTGGGACGACGACATGATACGGCTCGCTTTCGATCGTCTGGAACGTCTCTTCGACCGCATCAAACGCGGCTGATTATTCCTCCCAAACCCCCATGCCACTGAACTTCTCGATGCGCTGGTTAATCAGTTCATCCGGAGACAAGGGCCGGAGTTCGGCCAGGACTTCCTGTATCTGGCGTTTGAGACTGGCCGCGCCTTCGTCGTAGTTGCGGTGGGCACCGCCAAAAGGCTCGGGCACAATGCGGTCGATGATGCCTTGGTCTTTGAGATCAAAAGCTGTCAATTTGAGGGCCTCGGCCGCCTCTTCCTTGCGCTCGCGGGTGCGAAAGAGGATGGTGGAACAACTCTCTGGAACAATGACGGCATAACAGGCATTTTCCAGCATCAGAATGCGGTCCCCGACCGCAGTAGCCAGAGCCCCTCCACTGAAACCCTGGCCGATTATGGCCACCACGAGCGGAATTGGCAAGTGGGACATCTCAAAAAGATTGCGGGCGATGGATTCCGCCTGCCCACGCTCTTCGGCCTCGATGCCCGGATAAGCCCCCGAGGTATCGATCAAGGTGAGGACGGGGTGCTTGAATTTGGCCGCCATTTGCATCAAGCGCAGAGCCTTGCGGTAGCCCTCT
>CAXFTV010000133.1:0-3270 GCA_964005845.1 uncultured bacterium | reverse complement strand
TGATCTGCGGCTCGCTTGCCGTCGAGGCGCGCCCGGCACAGTGTAGATCGAGGACGCCCTTGGGGCCGAAGGGGTAGCCCTCAACTCCGTGTGCTTCGCAGACGCGAACATCCCAGATCAGCTTTGCGGCAGGGACATCGGGCCGCAGACCGAAGCGGTGTTCAAGCAGTACTGCAATGGGCCCAAGACCGCTCCAGCCCACGAAGTCCGGCTTGGCGGGTTCACCGGGCCCGATGGTTTCCGGAGCATAGTTTTCCCACACCGTACCCGTTTCCTTCCAGACTTGCAAAACGGCTTCGTGGTGGCCAACGGCGATATCGTGAGCCAGATCATCGAGCCCGTAGCGCTCCAATCCCTTCAGGACAAGCCACGTCGTCGGCGGCCATACAGAGCCGCGCCAGTAGCTACCAGTCGGGCTATAACCGGGCTCATCGGCGGCCAGGCAGGGAGGGCGGTGCGGTCGTTTGAATGCCCTTTCATCATCGAGATGGGCGGCGAGATGGCGTGCGCATTCGTCGTCCAGTAGACCGGCCAGCAGGGACCAGAAAGAGCCGAGGTGACGGTGCCCCGTCCGCTTTCCGCTGCGGTCGACATCGAAGCAAAAGCCGCGCTCGTCATCCCAACTGACTGTGCGCACCCATTGTTTCAGCCTGTCGTATTCGGCTGCTTCGTCGCTGACCTCGTTCTCGCGGTTCAGGACGGTTCCCATGCGCACGAGGAGAGCGGCCGACAATGCGGCCTGAGCAGTGGAGTCAATCCAGGACATATGGCCGTGGTGCTGGCTCGGTTCGTAACTGCCGCCAAGCCGCGGCATATTATCCATGCCGCAGCCGAGGCCGCTACTGAAGTAGGTACCATCCTGCCAAGTCCGATGCATTCGCAGCCACCGGTGGTAGGCGAGCAGGACGGGAAAAACACAGGCGAGGCGGTCTTCGTCACGGCTGCTCTGGTAATGACACCATTCGCTCCAGGCCAGCAGATTGGGGCCCGTGCTATTGAGATCGTGCGGATGAAATTGGTAGGTACCATCCGGGCGCAACTCACGGGTGATGAAGCCGTCGTAGTTTTGCGTAGCGTAGAGATTATC
Organism: uncultured bacterium; assembly: GCA_964005845.1. Taxonomy (GTDB): domain Bacteria; phylum Latescibacterota; class UBA2968; order UBA8231; family UBA8231; genus CAXFTV01. The sequence goes on along the minus strand of CAXFTV010000133.1, from coordinate 2,183 downwards.
CAGCGTTCGCTGGAAGTGGAAGGCTCGCTGACCATAGCGGCAGAATTGCAGGATGAAGACGGAATCCCACATGAAGATGCAGCTGTTGAAAGCGGTATCGATGTAGTTGGCAATCAAGGAGCGGTAGATGGGTTGGCGCAGGTTATTGAAGGCTAATTCCCAGGTGTGCCAGTAGCAATCGATGGCCTCATCGTGCCCATCCCAAAAGGGCACCGGCAATTGGTCTCGGGACGCGGCGAAACTGGGCACCGGGTCGGTGTCCGTCGGGCGATGGCGATAGGTGTTTTCCTCGACCAGCGGCGAAGGGGCAAAAGTATCGAGGTAAACAGCCGATTTCATGCAGCTGTTTCCCACGGGTGTCGCAGGGGGACTGCAGTGCTTTCTTTTAGCTTCGAGTAGGGGGCGATAGGTGCTATCTGCGCTCATTTTCAAGACTCCGATTTATGCAGGCGGACTGCTTCATGCACAATGACCGAGTTGAAATGCAACGCGGTTGGATTTCGGGTTTATTGGTTGCCGCCGGCAATATCCATAAACCTGCTCAGGAGGCAACTTACTGCGCGCTCTGTATTGTCGCTCGTCGGCGATGAGATCTCAAAGGGTTCGTCAGTGGTGCCTGCGGCGGGCTCAGCAGGGTTGGGCGATGCGTACGGGCAAGCCGTCCGGACTGTGCAGCGAAAAGGCGCGCCGGGTCACCCGGGGCAAGGGATGCCAGGCGGCGGGCGGGCCGTCCAGAGGTGCGCCCCGGGCCTCCAGGATCTGGAAGGTGCGATCGACATCTGTGCTCCAGAAGCTCAATTCTCTGATACTTCCCCAACCAAGGGTGCGCTCGCCGTCGCCCGTGGCCAGTTCGATATCGGTGCCGCCGACGGAAAAGGCGCTCTGGGCAAAATCGGCCCCTACCCGTGCTCCTTCCTCCCGGGTCGTGCTGTGGAAAAACTCTTCCAAGCCCAGGATTTCGCGAAAAAAAGCCCGGGTGCTGGCAAAATCGGCGCAGTAGGTGGAAATGTGATCAATGCCTCCGAACAGTCCGGGTACTGCTGCAGCGCTGGAGGCCATATGGCTCTTGGCTGCCTTGCGTCCATCGAGGTGGGGGCGCGGGTCGATGGTCTCGGATATCTGCACCGTAGTGTCATTGGGGTCGTCGAAGCTCAACAGAATTCGCTGCATGTTCCGGTGCCCAATGGACGTGGCTTCAGGGGGCGCGCGAAATTCGATATTCTTCTGCCGCAGCAGGTCATAGGTCTGCGCCATGTCTTCCACCAGCAGGGCGTAGTGGTCGACTATTGGCAGCAGCGTTTCTGCTGCCGTTGGTCGCGCGATCTCCTCGCGCAGTTCCAGGATCGAGGGGCCGACGCCGAACATGCAGATCCGGCGGCCCTCGCCGTCCCGACCGCTTTCCAGTTCTGCCAGGCCCAGCTCGCCGCCGTACAGAATCCGGCAGGCATCCATATCGCGCACCGCTAGTACCAGGTGCGCCACGCCAGTGAAATTATGTGACTGCTGCTTCATGCGTCCTCCATTTTTTGAGATTTCGACTGGCAGTTTATCAAATTTCGTTTCCCAGGTCAATAAGAGGCTGTGGTGAAATTCCCGCGCTGCCAGCGCCGGCCCTTTTGAAATGGCTGCTAACACGACAACGCTAAAAAAATCTCAGTAAACGTGTATAAGCTATTTTTTACAGTCACTTTGCGGCGCATGTGATCCGCACTATTCCCGCAAGAAAATAGCGTTGTCATGCTAAGTAAGGCGGCAAGTCAGCGCAGCCGCAGAGCGCGGATCCGGTTGTTCCACAGGTCGCAGATGAGCAGGATATCATCACCGTACAGGCGCAGACCATAGGGATAGTTGAGTTGGGCTGCGCGCGCCGGCCCGCCATCGCCCGAGTCGCCTCCGTCGGCGCTTCCCGCCACCGTTTTCAACACCCCGTCGGCAGCGACTACGCGCACCCGGCAATTCACCGTGTCCGCCACGTAGATCCGGCTGCCGTCGGCCGCGACTTCCAGCCCGTTGGGTTGGGCGAGCCGGGCGGCAAGCGCCGGCGTGCCATCGGGGCTGAAGCCCGCAGTGCTGCAGCCGACCACGGTGGCGATGCGGCCGCTGGCGGCATCGATTCGGCGGATCACGTGGTGGGTGCTGTCGGCAAAGTAGAGATGGCCCTGGCCGTCGAAGCGCAGGGCCGT
>CAXFTV010000132.1:0-5604 GCA_964005845.1 uncultured bacterium | reverse complement strand
GGCCCGCGAGCGCGGCTTTTGGGGTGGCGCCGATATCTGGAAATGAAGCGGGGTATCTAAGCCGTCAGCACCGGTATATTGGTGCTGTTGATTTTTCAAATTTCCCAAATGGCTTTAAAGGCAGGCGCGCAGGCTGCCTTTTTTTATGCGGCCCCAAGCAGAATGATTAGGCTAATGAAAAATTACCAGAGCAAGCATGTGCGCCGCACTCTAAATAAATATCCCCTGAGCAGGTTTGAGGTAGAAATAAGCATTGGCCATACCCTTGAATTGGTGGGTATTGTGGATCCTTATGAGCTGTTGGAGCAGATGATCGAGAAAGAAAGTATCAACCGCGATGAACGCTTTCCCTATTGGGCGGAGTTATGGCCCTCTTCTTTGGGGCTGGCACGCTGGTTTTGCACTGCGAATATTGCGCCAGCTCCCCAAAGAGTGCTCGAATTGGGGTGTGGGCTGGGTCTTTTGGGCATCGTCCTCGCCCGTCTTGGATGGTGGGTAGAGGCTACTGATTTTGTCGAAGACGCGCTCATATTTACCACCTACAATGCGCTGAAAAACCAGGTTGCGGGAAGGCATCAGGTCGCCTATCTGGATTGGCGCAATCCAGTTGGAGAAACTTGTGAGTTTATGGTCGCGGCCGATGTTGCGTACGAAAAAAAGAACCATCCCCATCTGGCCCGGGTACTGCGCCATCGGCTGGCACCCGGCGGTTGGTTTTACCTGGCTGACCCCCGGCGTCCTACGGCCCGGGGCTTTTGTGAATTACTCGAAAGCAGGGGATATTCACACCAGATCGACTCCTGTCGGACAAAGTGGAAATCCCTCGAACATGCGATTGATATCCATATTTTCCAAAAGCCGGAAGTGCCGATTTAAATCTGTGAGTCCATTAAAACTCGAAGGTGGGTTTCGACTGAAGCGGCCGTAGCTGCGAGGGCATAACCACCCTCGAGAACGGAGACCAGGCGACCGCAGCAGTGATCGCGAGCTAAATTTACTACTTCCCTGGTCAGCATCCCAAAGCCTTCTTCGGTCAGTTGCATATTTCCCAGAGGATCGTCCCGATGGGCATCAAAACCCGCCGAGAGCAGAATGAAGTCGGGTTTGAAGACATCTAGTGCTTGGCGCAGTTCAGTGCGAAAAACCTTTAGGTATTCAGAGTTCCCCACACCAGCCGCAAGCGGTACATTCAAAGTAAAGCCCTGGCCGGGTCCACGCCCTTTTTCTCGGCGAGCTCCAGTGCCAGGATAATGGGGCGACTGGTGGATGCTGAAGAAAAAAACCGAGGGATCTTCTTCAAAACTGTGCTGGGTGCCGTTGCCGTGGTGTACATCCCAGTCAATTATGGCAACTTTGCCGATATGGTACTTACTTTGCAGATAGCGGGCTCCAATGCCAATATTGTTAAAGAAGCAAAAGCCCATGATCTGATTGAATTCGGCATGGTGCCCGGGGGGGCGCACAGCACAGAAGGCATTTACAGCCCTTTTTTCCATCACTGCATCGATGGCTTGTAGCACTGCTCCGGTCGCCAGGCATGCCGTCTGAAAGGTGGCAGGTGAACCAATGGTATCCGGCGTCAGGGCTACAGGTCCATTCGCAGTGGAGAGTTGGGCGATTTTATTGATGTGAGCAGGGGTGTGGTGGGCGCGAATGTGTTCCAGGCTGGCCGCTTCCGGAGTTAGGGGCAAAATTCGTCCGAGGATTTGGCGGCGTTCCAGGTGTTGGTGAATAGTCTCCAGGCGCTCTGCGCATTCGGGGTGTCCGGGGCCAGTGTCGTGGGCGAGGAAATCCGGGTGATAGGTAAATGCAGTTTGGTGCATAAAGCTCCTAATCCTGTTGGTGATTGACCATCTCGATGGCCTGGTTGCCCAGTCGCCGGATGTCCTCGGCGATTTCATCGGCCTCGAGGTCCCGGCAGTCAAACCAGCGAAATGCCGCTGCTTCCCTGGGATTGATTTGCGGTTGGCCGCCTGTATTGCGGGCAAAATAAATTAAGTCGATATGCTGGTGTCCCGGAGTGATATCCTCCAATAAAATACAGATCGGGGTATGCAAAACACGCACATCGCCCCACCTTTGTTGGGCTCCGAGCAATTCTACTTCGAGACCTGTTTCTTCTCGCACTTCGCGGAGCGCAGCAGTTTCGGGCAGTTCGTTGGCATTGATGTGCCCTCCCGGGGGAAGCCATGCTTGAATTTTGTTGTGCCAGAGGAGCAGCGTTCGCCGGTTGCGAACTACGAAAGTAGTGGCGGTGAAATCTCTTGTCGGCGTTTTAGTCAAGTGACACCCAGGTGATTGTGGCTTTTGGGGCATTTCCGAAAGGTTTTTACTTGACCCCAAGTTATTATTTTTCCATCAGATAAAACTCATTAGCACAGTGGTGCTGCCGATATAAATATAGAAGATAGAGAGAATTATAAAAAGGGTGGCTGAGCTAATTCGGTGGCAGTTAAATTTAAAATTCCACATATTTATCGCTGGCAGGTTTGCGCCGATTTTGTTCCTGGACGATTTCCTCACGAGCATTTCTTCCGGCGTTGCCAGGATTTAGTCTTTGTGTTTTTCACTTGCGGGCATAAGAAATGAGCGTGCAGCTCGAAACTGAGAGAGAGGTCGACCCGGGAATAATCGTTTTGGACACTAAAGTTCCCGACAAGGTCATCTGGCCCATAGCAGGGGGAAAAGGGGGGACGGGAAAATCTACCATTGCGGCAAATTTGGGAGTAGGTTTATCTCTTCTCGGCTACAAGGTCGTCCTGGTAGACGGCGATCTGGGTGGTGCTGATTTGCATCTTTTTTTTGACCAGATTGCCCCCCCGAAGAGTTTGAATAATTTCCTTTCCAGGGAAGTGGACAAGTTGGAAGATGTAATGTTGACCACGCCGCAGGAAAATCTCAAGCTCATCTGCGGTGGCAATGAGATGGTCAGTTTGGCAAATATCCCCTTTTTGACTAAGGAAAAACTGAAACGACATATAAAAAAACTGGACGCTGATTTCGTCTTAATTGATCTGGGGGCCGGCACGTCGTATAATACCCTGGATTTATTTAGTTTATCCGAGGAGGGCATCATCGTCTGCACCCCCGAACCCCATGCCAGGGTAGATGCCTATGGGTTTCTAAAAAATATGGTCTACCGGAAGTTGCAGCGGCATTTTAGCAAAAATATACCAATCAAGGCAACTATTGACCGATTTGCTCGCCAGGGGGGGCGCCGCACTGGGCGGATGCGGGAACTGGTCGAGCAGCTATTAAAACAGGATCCAATGGCGGGGCGCGAAGCAGTTGATTTGCTCGCTACTTTCAAGCCGAAGCTGATTTTGAATCAGGTCCGCAACAAAAGACAGGTCGATCAAGTCCAGAGATTTATCGAGCTGGTCACAGAATATCTCTCCACGGAAATGGAATTTGTCGGATATGTGCGCCGTGATACCAGGTTTCTGGAGGCCTGTGAGCGCCGTAGACCACTGCTGATCGACTTTCCAAAGACATCGGCGGCCCGCGACTTGTGCGATCTGCTCATGATTGGACTGAGAATTGATGATCGCCTGCATCGCTTTGCAGCCAGCCACTTTCGCAAAATGGCGGAGGTGGCAAAAGCCAGCGCAAAATTCTGGTGATATTTTCTAACTCTCGCTAAATTCATTGGGATTGATTACTAACGTGCAAAGGCAATGAAGAGAGATTCCCTCTAGTGAATTCATCCTGGCTAAGAGGTTCCCTATGGGAAAGGTTTACCCTCCGCTGGACAAGATCTGGGCCGGAGCAGACCGCACCAGTTGAAATGCTCCGGGAGTTTAGAGAAGCCCGAAAGATTTTGATTATTCCCAACGACCGCGTCGGTGGTCTATTCATTGGAGCCCCCTTCTACAAAGTTATCCGCCATTTTTATCCGCAAGCTCAAATCGACCTGCTCGTAGAAGAAGGGAAGGTCTCTATTGCCCGGCAAATCCCCTTTATTGACAGTATTTTAAGCGCACCTCAGGACATGTCGGTGCGCAGTTCTGCCTTTAAAAAAATTGCTGGCGATTTGCGCCTGCGAAGTTTTGATCTTTGTTTTTGCTTAGGGTTGGATTGCAGCTTCAAACTAACCCAACTCTGTGGCGCGAGCGGGGCGCGACTTAGAGTTGGGTTTCAACGGCGGGGCCTGCGCCCATTCAACATCGAAGTGGTGCCCGAAGAGGGGACGGCATACGAAGGAGAGAGATACCTAAGACTTCTAAGGATATTTGGTTTGTCCTGCAACAGTGAAGTTCGCTGGACCCTGGCTCAGGACAAAGTCCAAAAGTTGAGCGCGCGCGTTTTTAACGAAGAGTTCGCCGGGGGAATGATTGTCGCCATAGATCTTACCTCCGGAGAAAGTGAAGGGTTGGGCAAACGCCAGTTGGAGCATATTATCGGGGGCTTGATCGAGCGCGGTGCACAGGCCCTTTTATTTTTTTCTCTCGCGGACAGGAAACAGGTCATTTATCTTAAAGAATGCTATGGCAGGCAGGTAATACCCTTCGAGCAGGATGATATGGCGGCAACTGCTGCCCTGCTAGGGGAGTGTGCTGCATTAATTTCCTGCAATACCGATCTTTTGCATCTGGGGCTTGCTTTAGAAATTCCCGTAGTAGGTATTTTTGACGATGATCCAAGGCGCTGGATACCCCCGCAAAGGCGCTTTGCCCACGAGATTGAGGTTTCCAAAGTGCGTCAAGCAGGTGGCGCACGGATTATGGAAGGATTGGAAATCGCCCTGCAGGGAAAAAAAGAAAATGCCTAATCTTTGCCCTTTAGTAGCACTTGACCTGTGTTCCTGGAACTGCATGTAAAGCCGAGGAGGAGAAATGAAGAATGAAATTGCCCGGTTCTCTGTCGGGGTGACAGTTTTTTTGGGGGGCGTTTCCTGTGGCGGTGAGGGGCAAATGCAGGAACCGGACCGCACAATTACAATTGTCTCAATAATAGGCCTGATAATTATTTGGGGCAGTTTTTTGTACCACAAGTTCCTCCAGGGTGGGGGGGGTGAAAAATCTGCCGGGGATGCCCAACCCAGTGTTGAAGAAGAAGTGGGGGCGGGGTCGACCCCCGAGGAATCCGAATCCAGCCAGAGGACTAAACCCCCGGTGGGAAATAAGGGAAATACAGCTAAAAAGAAGAGTGGGAAAAGACGTTAGGGATCTATTCATAAACTGTTTTTAAAGATTGGAACCAAAATAATGGCTACAGAAGTTGTAATGCCCAAGTTGGGGCTCACTATGGAAAGGGGCACCTTGGGCGCCTGGCTAGCAGAAGAGGGGCAAGGGGTGGAAAAAGGAGAGCCGCTCCTCGAGGTCGTCACCGATAAAGTCACAATGGAAGTCGAGGCCCAGGCCAGCGGGATTTTGCGCAAGATCCTAGTGCCAGCTGGCGTAGAAGTAGAGGTGGCTACCCTCGTTGGAATCATTGCCGATGCAGACGAAGATATCAGTGCCCTGCTCGAGGGGCAGCCGGTCCAAGGTGCGCCGGCAGGGGAAGGGGAGTCCAGCGGTGCAGAACCGGGTAGCGCCGCCGAGGAGGTTGGCTTGGCGACCGCTTCGGAATCCAGTAGCAGTGGGAAAAAGAGGCATAGGGCCT
>CAXFTV010000131.1:0-7810 GCA_964005845.1 uncultured bacterium | reverse complement strand
CCACTGGCATAAATCAAATATAAATACTATTAAAAACAAATATTTAAAATTATTTAAACTAAACTAAAACTCGCCCTTGCGGGAAAGTTTTTCCAAAATCTCCGCCCGGGGAGGAAATTCGCTCTGTCACGGGCCGGATTCCTTCCCCCGGGCCGATAATGGCAACAGTAACCCAAGCCCAACCAAATTTGCCTTTGCCAAGTTGCTGTGTTAAGTTTTGGCTGTATGCCCTCTGCTGACAAGAAAGTGAAATGCGCGGAGATTCCCCATGAATAAAATATTTTTGCTACTTCTTTTCGTCCTTCCCCTGCCCCCGCCTCTTTCATCGGAGGAAAAACGCCCGGATTCGGCAGGGCGTCCAAGCACGGATGCCGGCATGGTGCGAATCGGCGACTTTTATATCGATAAATATGAATACCCCAACCGCAAGGGGAGTTTACCAAAAGTAGATATTTCCTGGACGCAAGCCCGCGACCTGTGCCGGGCCGAGGGCAAACGCCTGTGTAGCGAGAACGAGTGGGAAAAAGCCTGCAAGGGTCCCCAAAGCCTGCTTTATGGCTACGGCATGACCTTTGAACAGGGCCGCTGCAATACCCCATTTAAAGAAGGAGAAATCTGGAACAGGGGACCGGGCGCCACGCCTAGCGGAGAATTTGCCCGGTGCACCAATGGCTATGGAGTTCACGATATGATTGGCAATGTATGGGAATGGACCGATGGTTGGTATTCCCGGGAAAAAAAGTGGCGCGTCGTGCGCGGCGGTTCCTGGTTCCACAGCGTCAACCTCGCCCGGTCCGACGTCCGCTATGGCCCCTACTTATCCAGCGACTACCAGCTGGACCTTATCGGCATGCGCTGCTGCCGCTCAATTTCTAAGGCAGAGCGGAAATATGAATAATGCATGGCAAAGTAGAGACCCCCTTGATAGGTTCGGGTACACCCGGGATTGATCCTGCGGCCAGCGGGGTTGGCCTGCGCCTTGCTTGAATAACTAAAAGAACGGGACAGGGGACTTCTTTGGACAAAAATAGTTCTCTCTATCCCCTTGTTTTTCAACTAAGTTGCCCCATAGCCAAGATCTTCAAGCAGTTTTTCCCACAAGGATAATGGCAGCAGATACCTCCCTCTACCCGCTCCCAAAGGGCAGAAATATCCCTTCATGACACCCAAGAACATTATTTTGCTCGTCCTCAGCATGAGTTTATCATTCGGTGCCGTACTTGCACTCATTTTCTCCTTGAGCACTCCTCCCGAACCCCCCAAAGTCAAGGTTAAAAAGGCGGCAAAGCGACGCATCCAACTTAAGCCCGCCGCCCCATCGGCGGATCGCAGAATTGCCACCCCAGCCCAATTGCCAGGCGCTAACAGCGCGGCCCCGGAACCAGTGAAGTCGGCTCCCCCAAGCGCCCCAATCCAGCAGCCAGAGCCCAAACCTGTCCGAACTGCCCAGGGCACGAGACTTGCCGCTACTTCCAAAGAAATCCAACTCTTCAAAAAACAGCTCCGCAAACAGATCAGCGTCCTCGAGCGGGATCGCAATGATATGATTGCTCAACTCGCCCGCCAGCTCGCAGCTACTACCCCGACCGAAGCTGCTGCAGAAATTCGCGGGCTGGACGATGAAACCGCCGCCCTGGTGTTAAAAAATATGTCAACTTCTCCCCGCCTCAAACTGCTCAAGCACCTGGATGAAAAACAAGCCAAGCGTCTTGACCGCCATATGAAAATCCTATAAATACCTATTAAAAATAAACTTATGTCTATTTTAAAAGTTTGCAGAATGGGCCATCCGATACTGCGACAGCAGGCCCAACCCCTTTCCCCCGATCAGCTCCACAGCTCTGCCGTGCAGCAATTGATCGACGATATGCTCGAAACGATGGAAGACTATGAGGGCATTGGCCTGGCTGCACCCCAGGTTTTTCAATCCCTGCGCTTGCTGGTAATGGGATATCCAGAAGACGCCGCCAGCGACCCCGATGCCCTCGCGCAGCAAGTTCTGATCAATCCCGAATGGATCGAACAGTCTACAAACCGCGTCGAAGACTGGGAAGGCTGCCTCAGCATCCCGGATATCCGCGGCGTGGTGCCCCGCCACACAGCGGTGAGCGTGCGCGCCCTAGACCGGGCGGGCAAACTCGTAGAACTGGATATGAGCGGTCTGGCAGCCCGCGTGCTGCAACACGAAATAGACCACCTCGATGGCATCCTCTTCCCAGACCGTATGGAGGATAAAAACACCCTCACTTATCTGGAAGAATTCCACCGTTACTGGCAACAGTCTGAAGAGTAGTTTCCCCTAGTAAATATTGAAGATATAGCCTGATAACTATAAGCTAAGCCCACCTTGACATTTAGCCTAGGGCGGCGTATAATATTTGCAATCGCGGCCTAGTGGCCAACCCGCGAGGGCCCAAGAGGCCTTTAAAATCCTTTATTTTCAGATTCCAAAGGCTTATGGATCCTAGGTTTACCCTAGAACGGGGCACCGGTATTTTCACCGGCAACGAGTTGCTCATAAAGGGTGCTTTGGAGTGTGGGATCGGCGAAATTACAGGTTATCCCGGTTCTCCTCTGACGGAAGTATTTGACACCTTAGAAAAAATACGCAACTTGCTGGATACCAAAGGTATTGCCGCCCAAATCGCCAACAACGAAGCCATGGCTGCAGCCCGTCTGAACGGGTCCCAGATGGCCAATATCCAGGCCATGGCCGTGATGAAAAGCGTGGGTATGCACGTTGCCGCCGATGGTCTGGCGCTGGGAAATATGGCCGGTGCTACCCCCGGGGCGGGCGCCCTATTGGTAGTCGGCGACGATACCTGGTCTGAAGGCACCCAGGTGCCGGCCGACTCTCGCTTCCTTTCACAGCACCTTTATATGCCGGTGCTCGAACCGGCGACCTTTCAGGAAATCAAGGATTGGGTGGGCATAGGACTTGAACTCTCTCGCCAGACCGCTTTTTTCATCACCTATCTGATTACTTCCAATCAGGCCGACGGCGGCGGTAGCGTCGAGGTCTACCCCAATCGCTACCCCGCACTCAATACGCGCAACCGGACCAATATAGATACCAGCACCATCCAATCTGATGAGCGAGTTATCATTCCTCCAGCAACAATTGTCAAAGAACAGCATGTCATTTCCGTGCGCAATCCCAAACTGCTTGAACTAGCGCGTAACAAGGGCCTTAACCAGATCCTTTATCCAAGGTCCAACCCCTCGCCAATCGGGTTTATAACTTCTGGTTTATCATATATTTACCTAGAACATGCCCTGCAAATACTAGGTCTTTCCGGCCACTTTCCAATCCTCAAACTCGGCATTAGCTATCCACTTGACTCCAAGTTGATAGCCACTATGGCCGACCAGGTGGAACAATTGTGTGTGGTCGAGGAAAAGCGTCCTTTTATCGAGCCCCAAGTAGCCACCGTCCTCACCCACCTGCGGCAGGAGGGCCGGATAAAAGATATCCCCCTGTGGGGCAAGCACTTCTCCGACAACCGGCGGGGTTTTCCGGCCACGATGGGCCTGCATCCTTCGCTGGTCGTCCGTCACCTGGCTCGTCTATTTACCCACATAGACATCCCCCAACTCGATAGGACCCGCCTGCAGCGCCAACTGGATCAATGTCAAGATACGCCCTCGAATGCCAACCTGGTTCCAATCCGGACTCCATCATTTTGCCCCGGGTGCCCCCACCGGGATTCCGCCAGTGTGCTCAAGAAGACCGCAGCTGACTTCGCCGATCCGGACTACATGAAAAAGCAAAATAAAGAGCCTACCGATCTCGTCTTCCACGGAGATATCGGTTGTTATTCCATGCTAAAATACGCCCCCTTTTCCCGCTTGATGCACAACCTATCGGGCATGGGCCTGGGTGGGGCCACCGGCGCCGGAATCGATCCTTTTATCGACAACAAACAACTGGTTTTCATGGGCGATTCTACTTTCTTTCACACCGGAATAACCGCTATTTCCGACTCCATAAAAAACAACCAGGATCTCACATACGTCATCCTCGACAACAAAACCACGGCCATGACCGGGCACCAGCCCACCCCCGGGGTCGACATAGATATCCTCGGGCGCCCTACCTTCGCTCAGGATATTGAAAGGGCAGTGCGCGGTCTGGCTGGGGCCAGCGATATATCCATCACCCGTATAGACCCCGCCAAGCGCCGGGAATACCGCCGCCTGATCGAAAAAAAGCTGCTCCTTCCGGGGGTAAAGATCATCATTGCCGACAAGGAGTGCGGCATAACCAACCAGCGCCGCCAGCGGGGGAAAAAAGCAGCCCTTGTAGCTGCCAAGGGTTTTGTGCCCCGGGAACACCACATCAACATCAGCCAAGATGTGTGCGAGCATTGTCTCGAGTGTACTAAAGGGACCGGATGCAGTGGACTCACAGTAAACACCCGAACCGAATACGGCCCCAAAATCGCCATAGACCTCTCGTCCTGTGTGGCCGATGGAGCCTGTACCAAAGTCGAGGTCGACCAGGGCGATAAAACGTGTCCCTCCTTCGAAGAAATCACCATCTATCGCAAACAGCCGGCCCAGGTCGAATTGCCTACAATCGACGTGGGCCAACTCCCCGAGCCGAAGATTAGACCTCTTGACGAGGTTTGGTACACCTACATAGCCGGAGTCGGCGGCATGGGAATCAACCTGGTCGCCTCAGTCCTCGCACAGGCCGGAGTGCGCCAGGGGTACGAAGTGCGACTTACCAACAAAAAGGGCCTGGCCATTCGCAACGGTTCGGTCTACTCGCACCTTAGCTACTCTCCCCGGGGACAGATAATCTCACCCCTCGTCCCCAGTGGTCGAGCCAATCTGCTCTTGGGTCTCGACCTCCTCGAAGCAGCCCGTGGGGTGAATCCTCAGGACCGCAATAAAGCCGCCAGTCGAGAATTTACCACTGCACTGATCAACACTGCATTCACCCCTACCATCAACACTCTGATTGGCACAGAGGATTACTCTCCAGAAGCTATGATTGCTCTAATCCGTCAGCATACCGATGCCGAGTCCTATTTCGGCACTGATCTATTTGCCATTTCCGAAACCTATCTGGGCAATAAACTCTATGCCAATATCATGCTGCTGGGGGTGGCTTACCAAAGCGGCTTATTGCCTCTCGACCTGGAAAATCTCAAATGGGCCATGAAAGTAGCTCTGCAGCGCGATTTCGACACCAATAATACCGCTTTCGCGATGGGACGACGCCTGGCTCTCGATCCCACCTTCTTTACCACTGAGACACCTGCCCCCAACCTGGAATCGCTGTTGCTAGAAAAACGCGCGCGACTGGACAAAACCCACGGCAGCCGCATTGCCAATAAATACGACCAGCGGCTGCGGGAAGTTCTAGCGCAACTGCATGTGGAAGAGAGAAGCCGCCGTCACTTTGCCCTGTGCGTCTACGACCTGATTCAATACGAAAATTTTGCCTATGCGGAAAAATACATCCAGCAGGTACTGCGGATGTACCAACGCGATACTGCCGAATTCGCCCATGCAGCGACCTGTGCAGTGATAACCTATTTAGCCAAGGTCATGATCGTCAAAGACGAGGTATATGTAGCTTATTTGCTCACCTGTAAAGAGAAGTACGAGCGCGACCACAGGCGCTATAATATCGATCCGAAGCGGGGAGATCGAATTGTCTACAAACATCTTACCCGTCCACACTTCAGGCTCTTGGGTAAAGATTTCCAGCCCAACATCAAAACTCGTGACTGGCAACTGCAGCTGATTCGAAAAATGAAATTTCTGCGGCGTTTGTTTTCCTCCTGGTGGCACCGCGAGGAGCGAGATTTCAGTGACTGGTACGAAGATTTATTGGCGCAATTCACCTATAATTGTGCTGCGGACTACCGCAAATGGATAGCGGTGCTCAAACTCCCCGAGCAAGTCCGCGGCTATCGCTCGGTACGTGCTCCGAAGATGGCAACGGCACGCCGCCAGGCCCGGGATCTGCTAGCAGAGCAAGCTAAAACCGGATCTCCTGACCTCCTCGAGATCAAACCAGCAATTGATATTCCGCTCTCTAAGGTTATAAGATAAACCGATGAAAATCAGAACCTACCGCTCCGATGACCTCGCCAGCCTCAAGGAAATTACCGCAATTTGCTTCGAAGGAGTCTCCATTGACCGCAACATAGAAAAGCTCTTCGGCTCCATCGGCGAATACGACTGGCGCTGGCGCAAACTCCGCCATATCGATGCCGATGTGGCCGCTGCACATGCCATGGGCGTATTCGTATGTCAACTCGAAGAGCAGGTCGTCGGCTACATCACCACCCGGGTAGACCGCGAAAGCAAAATTGGTTGGATACCCAATACCGCTGTTTTGCCCGCTTTTCAAGGCCGTGGTATCGGCAAAGCTCTAATGCAGACGGCGCTCGAGTTTTTTCGCTGCCAGGGCATGGAATGCGCCAAAATCGAAACGTTGGAACAAAACGAGATCGGTTCGAAGTTTTACCCCGGCATGGGCTTCCAGGAGGTAGCCCGTCAAATTCACTACGCTATGCGTTTATGAGGCCATTATGAATCTCAAAGAAATAGCCGGCTACAAAGCCGCTGAGTTTGTTCGCGAAGGCATGATCGTAGGACTTGGCACCGGCTCAACCGCCAACTATGCCATCCAGGCTTTAGGAGAACGGGTTGCCGCGGGACTGAATATCCAAGCTATTTCCACATCCGCAGGTACGACCCGGCTGGCGGCGGAATGTGGTATCGACATCCTTACTTTTGAAGAAGAACCGGTCGTCGATATCACCATCGACGGGGCCGACGAAGTCAATTCCGATCTCAACCTCATCAAGGGTATGGGCGGCGCTTTGTTGCGCGAGAAGATCGTCGCCGCGGCCAGCACCCGTGAAATTATCGTCGCCGACCCATCAAAGCTGGTCAGCAAACTGGGGACTAAGTCCCCCCTACCCGTGGAGGTTATCCCCTTTGGCTGGCCTCTGGCCCAGCGCCACCTCATGGACCAGGATTTGCGGGTTGAACTGCGCCAACGCCCGAGCGGCGACGAACCCTTTTTAACCGACAACGGAAATTTTATCCTCGATTGTCATTTTCCTCACGGTATCGATAATCCAGGGACTACCGAGAATTTCATAAACTCCATACCTGGAGTAGTCGAAAACGGCCTCTTTATCGGACTAGCCGATCTGGTTATCATCGCCGAAGAGGACGGGACCTGCCGCCTGCTGGAACACAATTAGGATTTTTTCTTCTGAGGAGACGAGTATATGAAGCGGGAGAATCCCCCCGAGTCCAAGCCACCTGCTAGAAGAGAATTTATCAAGCAAGCAACTATCGCCTCTGCCGCCGTCCTGGCCGGTGCCTCCTGCAGCCAACCACAGCAGACTGCACCGCAGATACAGACGCGGAAAAATTTCCAGTGGAAAATGGTGACCACCTGGCCAAAGAATTTCCCCGGTCTGGGCACTGGTGCCAACTACCTAGCCCGGATTATCGAAGAGATGTCGGAAGGGCGGATCAAAATCAAGGTCTACGGTGGCGGCGAGTTGGTCCCTCCCCTGGGCATATTCGACGCCGTTAGCCGCGGCACTGCCGAAATGGGGCATGGAGCCGCCTACTACTGGAAAGGGAAACACGAGGCAGCCCAGTTCTTTGCCGCTGTTCCCTTTGGTCTTACTGCCATGGAGATAAACGGCTGGCTGAACTACGGCGGCGGGCAGGAGTTGTGGGATGAGCTCTATGCCGATTTCGGCCTAAGAGCCTTTGCAGTGGGCAACACCGGGGTCCAGATGGGTGGTTGGTTCAACAAGGAAAT
>CAXFTV010000130.1:0-10620 GCA_964005845.1 uncultured bacterium | reverse complement strand
TGTCGATTTCGGTCACTTTTTCATTGATTTATCGGGAATTTGATTTATCGAGAGAGCTTTTCTATTTTGAAGGCTCCGGAGCTGAAAACGAGATCGGGAGGAGAAGAGCCGCGCAAGCTCGGGCCGCAAAAGATTCAGGGCGGCGGGCTGCGATCACCAGGTTCCGATCTCTAAATGCCGCGGGGGCTAGCGCGATTTTCTCGTCAATTGGGTCGGAACCCTGGAGGGAAGTACAATGGAGACAAGTTATCCCCCACTTGCCGAAGTGCGAAAAAACCTGCGCGTAGAGTGGTACCGGAGTCCCATCGAAGGCGCCCGGCTGCGCGAGTTATCAAAGCGCAGCGATTTGCAGGGATGGTTCCAGGCAATGGGCCATCTCGCGCTGTTCGCCGGCACCGGCGCCCTCGTCTATTTCTTCTGGGCACGAGAACTGTGGCTGGGGTTTGCCGCGGCGCTATTCGTCCACGGGACGGTTGCCAGTTTCTTTGGCGGGGTGGGACCGCACGAACTCGGCCACGGTACCGTTTTTCGCACCAAATGGCTGAATAAATTCTTCCTGTATCTGTTCAGCCTCCTGAGCTGGTGGGATCCTTTCGACTACGCCAGCAGCCACACCTACCACCACCGCTACACCCAGTATCCCGAAGGGGATCGCGAGAATCTTTTCCCGCTCAATCCCACCCTGACCTCGACCAGTCTGCTCCAGCTCTTCAGCGTGAATCTGTTCACAAAGCCGGGGCGTACTTTCGGCAAGGGCGGACTCATCTCGACGGTCTTCGTCACCATCAAATCCGCTCTCGGCTGCGTCGGTTCCACCGCGGTTCCGAGCCGAGAATGGCTACAGGCGCTGCACACCGATCAACCGGATTGCGCCCGCAAGTCGATGTGGTGGTCGCGTCTGCAGCTCCTCTTTCACCTCTTGGTGGTGGTGGCTGCGTTCCTCACCGGCCTCTGGGTTCTGCCGCTGCTTATCACTTTTTCGCACTTCATCGCGAACTGGGGCGTTACCGCCGTCGGCTTGACCCAGCACTGCGGCCTGCGCGACGACGTTCCCGACTTCCGCAAGAACACGCGCTCGATCTCACTCAATCCACTCGCCGAGTTTCTCTACTGGCGGATGAACTGGCACATAGAGCACCACATGTACGCCGGCGTTCCCTGCTACAATCTCAAGAAGCTCTACCGGGAGATCGCCGTGGACATGCCGGAGCCGCGCACCCTTCGGGGCGCCTGGCGGGAGATGCTCGAGATCTGGCGGCGGCAGCAGAGTGAGCCGGGCTACCAATTCGATACGCCGCTGCCGGCAACCGCGACAAGCCAGCGGCGCGATAAAGTGGAGGAGTTGGAAAGTTCGCTTGGGGAGCTGGCCCCCGCGGGCCTCAGATGAGAGCTGGGAGTGGCGATGAAGATCGTGGGATTGCATCTCTAGATTCGAGCGGGGGGACTACGGACGCGGTTGGCGCGCAACGCCGGCTTTAAGAATAGACACATATAGATTGTGAAAGGAAGAGACGAGGTATGAAAAAGCTGCGAATGGGCGTGGTCGGGATGGGCATGGGGCAGGGGCATGCAAGGGGGTTTTTTTCGCATCCGGGCGCCGATCTGGTTGCGCTGTGCGATATCGATGCGTCGCGCATGCAGGCCGTCGCCGACGAGTACGGGGTCAGCGATCTTTATACCGACGCCGAGACCATG
Source organism: uncultured bacterium (assembly GCA_964005845.1). Lineage (GTDB taxonomy): Bacteria > Latescibacterota > UBA2968 > UBA8231 > UBA8231 > CAXFTV01. The sequence goes on along the minus strand of CAXFTV010000130.1, from coordinate 8,925 downwards.
TTCCGCAAAGGCGGCCTCGACGCGGTCGGCATCGCAGTGCCGAACAAATTCCACGCGCCCTTGACGATCGCGGCCCTCAAGCAGGGACTCCATGTCCTCTGCGAAAAACCAATGGCGATGACGGTCGCCGAGGCCCGGCGCATGAACGCTGCGGCGGCCAGGGCCGGCCTCAACCTGATGATTGATTTTTCGCACCGCTTCACCGCCGAGGCGGCAGCCCTCAAGCGCCAGGTAGAGGCCGGCGTCGTCGGCGATATATACTTCGGACGGACCGTGTGGCACCGCAACCGGGGCATCCCCGGGCTGGGCGGCTGGTTCGGTATCAAGGAGCTCTCCGGCGGCGGGCCGCTCGTCGATATCGGCGTCCACATGCTCGATCTGGCGCTGTGGTTCATGGGGTATCCCGATCCGGTCGCGGTGATGGGATCGACCTACGACAAAATCGCCGTGCCCATCGCCCGCCGGGCGCGCAAAAAATTCTCGGTCGAGGATCTCGCCTGCGGTATGATCAAGTTCGACAACGGAGCGACGCTGGTCGTCGAGTCGAGCTGGGCCCTCAACCAGCCGGGTCAGGACAGGATTGCCACGACTCTGTGCGGCGACAAGGGGGGACTCTCTTATAAGCACAAGGCCGGCGGCGGTTGGGAAGCGGACCTGTACACAGATGAGCGGGGGGATCTCTATACGAAGCGACTCGATGCCCGAACCGTTTCGACGCCTTCCTCCTTCCACGATTTCGTCGATAGCATTATCGAAAAGCGGCCGCCGCTGGCGACCGGGGATCATGGCCTCAAGGTGATGAAGATCATCGAGGGGATATACCGGAGTGCGGCGTCGGGCAAAGAGGTCCGCTATCGGAAGTCATAGCAGCGCATGCCGTCCTCGCGTTCGGGGGATCGGCATTTTTCGCTGCGGCAGACCTGGTTCACCAGCGCATGTTGATGTTCTTCACGCGCGTGTAGCTCAGCAGTTCCTCGAAGCTTTCTTCTTTGCCGATACCGCTCTGCTTCCAGCCGCCATAGGGGGCTCCAAGATAGCGTCCGGCCGAATTGATCCAGACGTAACCGGCTTCTATTTTTTCGGCGGCGCGCATTGCGGCGCCGAAGTCGTTGGTGAGGATGGATGCCGTCAACCCGTACATGACCCCGTTGGCGACCTCGATCATCTCGTCGAAGTCGGTCCAGCTCATGATCGACATGACGGGGCCAAAAATTTCTTCGCAGCCAATGCGCATCCGGGGCGTCACATCGTCAAATACGGTGGGTGCGACAAAGAAGCCCCGCGCCAGGTCCGGATCGTCGGGCGGGCCACCGCCCGTCAGCAAGCGGGCGCCATCCTCGCGTCCGTAGTCGATATAGCGCAATACCTTGTCATACTGCTGCCGGGACACGAGCGGTCCCATCTCAGCGCCTTCGAGCCAGGGCAAACCGATGGGGATGGCCGCGGCTACTTTGACTAGCTCGGCTCTCACCTCGTCGTGCAGCGATTCGTGCACAAGCACCCGCGAGGTCGATGAGCAGGACTGCCCCTGGCGGTTCATGTTCATCGCCTTGACGACCGCGGCCGCCGCTTTGTGCGGATCGGCGTCGGGGAAAATGATGATCGGATTCTTGCCTCCGAGCTCCAGGGTGATCTCCTTGAGGCCCTCGGCTGCCTCGCGCGCTATAATCCGCCCGGTCTCGACCGAGCCGACAAAACCGATGCGGTGCACGTCCTTATGGCGCACCATCGCCGAGCCGGTCGCGCCATCTCCAGTTAGGATATTGACGACGCCGGGGGGGAAGATTTGCTGGCAAAGTTCGCCCAGCTTCAAGCTGGAGAGCGGCGCCTGCTCCGGTCCCTTGATGACGACGGTGTTGCCGGCGGCGAGGGCGGAGGCCGCCTTTTCGGCACAGAAGCGGAAGGGGTGATTGAAAGGATTGATCTTGGCGACGACGCCATAGGGCTGGCGCAGAGTCAGATTGAGATGACCGGGTTCGCGCGCCATCGTTTCGCCCTTCATCTCGGTGAGCAGACCGGCGAAGTAGCGCAAGGTATCTGCCGTCCATGTCATATCGGCGCGCATCCCGGAAACCGCGTTGCCGCTATCCACCGCGTCCATCAAGGCCAGATGGTCGGCGTTTTCGTCGATGGCCGCGGCCAGGCGCAGCAGATATTTGGGGCGCTCTGTGACAGGCAATGCCGCCCAGGCTGGAAACGCCGCCCTGGCGCTGGCAACAGCCTGGGCGACATCGGCCTCGTTGGCGAGCGGCACAACGCCCAGCGGATCGCCGTTGGAGGGATTGGCGGTGCTGATGGTTTGGCCCGAACTGGCCTCTACCCATTCGCCGCCAATGAAGAGCCCCTTTGGGCTGAAATCGAGATCAGGTGTATTTGCCGCCATGAATTTTCCGTTCAGGGGACTATGGCCGCGCGCAGCACCGAGCGTTCGGATGCGCGTTTGAACGCCTCGGCGAGATCGTCGAGCTTGAACTTCGAATCGACGATCTCCTTGAACGGGAATCGCCCCCGGTTGGCCACGACAAAGTCCAGAGCCTGGATGAGATGCCGCGGGTGGTAGTTGTGGATACCCCGCAGGGTGATCCATTTTTTTACGAAGAGATTGGCGTCGACCGTGACGTCGGCCTCGGGGTTGACGAGGCCGGCCAGGGTGTAGCGACCGCCCACGCGCAGCATCTGTATTCCGGTCGGGATCACGGCTGGAACGCCGCAAACCTCGATCACCGCATCGACGCCGTCGGGTGGTGCAAGCGCGCGCACCTGGGCCACGATCTCATCCTCCTGGCGCCCTCCTATGTCGATAGTCAGGTCCGCCCCGAACTTTTTCGCCGCCTCGAGCCGGTCCGCAACCGCATCGAGGCCGATCACCAGGCGTGCGCCGCGAGTTTTTGCCATCGCGCATCCGTAGAGGCCCAGCAATCCGAGTCCCTGAATGGCGACGACATCTCCCATCTGAATCTGTGTTGCCTCGGTGACGCAAACCATGGTTGCGACACCGCAATTGATCGGGGTCGCCTCTTCGTCGCTCAGCTCGTCGGGCAGCTTCAAGATGCCGGTGCCCGGCACGACGTAGCAGTACTCGGCAAAGCCGCCGAGAAAATGAGGATCTTCTTCCACCAGATCGTGGCCGTACTTTCTGACCCCTTGCGATTTTTGCGGCATGTCGTGGACGTCGCGGTAGTAGGATTCGCCATGGTGGAAGTATTCGGTCCAGGTGATGCGGTCGCCGACGGCGAGCGCATCACCCCGCATGTCGCGTTCGATAGCCGCTCCGAGCTGGTCGATGACGCCGATGATTTCGTGCCCGAGAATTCCGGGGCAGGGGTTGGGCCGATGGCCATGATACGAATGGATATCGGAGCGGCAAATCGTCGACATCGCCACCCGGACCAGCACTTCGTTATCGCGCACGTCCCGCAGTGGATAGTGCCTGATTGCGAAAGGGGTGTTCGGGGCATCGTAAACGGCGGCGCGTGCGCTGCGTTGCGGCATGAGCTTGCTCCTCTTCGGTCAAGTAGTGCCGTTTATCGCGAAGTCGAAAATGTGGTAGCTCTTCACTTGTTCCGAGCTGGCGCGGGCGAGGTATTCGGCGTTGAGGGGGCGGTTGAGCGCGAAAGGGACATCGCGTTCGGAAATGCCGCCGTGCGAGCGCAGGCGTTCGCCGTTCAATTCGCTCAGGTCGTGATCGTCACGGCCCATGCCGACGCAGTAGTTGGCGCTGGAAATTACGACGACATCGCCTTCCAGATCGAAGGGCAGATCGAAGCGCGCCGCCGCCGCCTCGCGTCCCAGCACTTCTTCGATGCCTTCGATTGGGCGGATGAAGTCAATCACCTCCGACACCGAAACGCCGTTAAATAAATGGACGCGAACGAAGCCGCCCAGTGATCCGTGATGGCCGACGAAGGCATCGGTAATCGGGCAGATGACCCTGGAATTGCCGCCGCCGAAGCGCTCGTCCAGCAGATCCTGGAGGTAGACGATCTGGTAGCTGCCATCGGCGGCGCACTTGTCCTTCATGCCGTGATCGGCGACGAAACCGACGATTGCGCCCAGCTGTTCCAGCCGCGCAAAGCGTTCGTCCAGCGACTTGTAGAACGCCAGTGCCTGCGGGTCTGCGGGAGTGTATTTGTGCTGCACGTAATCCGTCAGAGACAAATAAAGCAGCCCCGGGCGCTCGTCTTGTTCGAGCAACTTGATGCCCGCATCGAGCACGAAAAGCGACAGTTCCTCCGAGTACATGTCAGGTAAGGGCTGACCTATCAGGGCGAGCGCGTCCTCGATGCCGTTCTCTGTCATCGTGCAACGGTCGGCGCATTCGGACGAAAAGCAGATATTGCCGGCGCTCGGGTCCAGGCCTTTGCCAAGTTGCTTGCGCAGTTTGTCCTTGGCAGTGATGACGACGGTCTTGACGCCGGTTTTGGAAACCACGTCGAATATGGTGCGCGAACGCATCAGCTCGGGCCCGGTCATGACCACGGCCTCACCGCTTTGGCGGTCGAGGTAGAAATTTCCCGAAATTCCATGAACGTTGGGGGGGGCGCCGGTAGCGATCGAAATATTGTTAGGGCAGGTGAAGCTCGGAACGACGCAGTGCGCGATGCAACTGAAGCCATCCTCCATGAAGCGCGCAATGTTGGGGATAACGCCTGCCTCCTGCGCCGCCTCGAAATATTCCGGGTCTCCGCCATCGACGCACACAACGGCAACCGGAGCATCCGGAACGCGGTAGCTCACACCATTCAACTGCGCTATTTCCTGGGCCATCGAAATGCTGTCTCCTAGTTGTACTACTGTTGCGATTTTCGAGACTTTCACCCCGGTGCGCAAGAAGAATGTGCTGGTTGCACTCCGGGTCGTCGTGTTCCCTTGGGAGCGGCTTAAAATAAAGGCTCTTTGTGGGGGGCAGGTCAAGGGTGGTGGTGCTTGACCTGCCCCACTCAAAAGGTCTTTATTATTGCCAGCGCTGGGGATGTAGGCCTTCTAAAAAGGAGATACCAGAATGATACTCGGGGAGCTTAACTGGTTGGATTTCAAGGCTTTGGACAAGGGCAAACTGGTGGCCGTATACGCCATTGCCTCCTTCGAACAACACGGTCACCACCTTCCCTTCCTCACCGATACCATGGAGACCGATGAGATCGTTCGCCGCCTCGATTCGCGCCTGCCCGACGACGTGGTCTGTCTGCCTACCCAGTGGCTGGGCTACTCACACCACCACAGGCGCTATCCCGGCAGCCTCACCGCCACCTCCGATACCCACATCAATCTCGTGGTGGAAACAATCGGCTGCCTCATCGAGTCCGGCCTGCCGAACGTTCTGGTCATCAACGGTCACGGCGGCAACAAGGCCAATCTCCGGGTGGCCCTGCAGAAGCTGAAGGAGCGCTACCCGGATGCCCGCGTCTATGGGGTTTGCTGGTGGGATGTAGCCGGCGAGCGGATGGAAGCCCTCAAGGAGGCGGGTCCCAGGGGATCCGGACATGGCGGCGAGACCGAGACCTCAATGATGATGGCCATCCGCCCCGAGCTGGTGAAAACCGATCGCTTGCAGCGGGATGGCCGCCGTCCGGAATCGGAATTTGGCAGCAGAGTAATGCAATTTCGGCGACTCGATGAAGTGACGGAAAGAGGTATAATGGGCGATCCCACCATTGCGACCGCGGAGAAGGGCGAGCGCATGATTCAAGCCATGGTCGACGCCCTGGCGGAAGTCGTGGGGGACATCCAGTCCGGCCGCCTCAGCGCCTGAGCGCCGTCCATCCGATCAATAGGCATCCCGGCCTACATTGACAAAAGAAATTGCGAGATTCGCAATTTATAGCGGCAATTGCAGAAAGTTCGGGTTTAGCGCTATTTTAATGCGCTTCGAATATGCGTTAATGCACAATTGCTGCTGCTCGGATGGGTGGCTAGAGGAACAATTTACCGGGCGTTTAATGGGCCCAGAATTTTTCAGGAGTATGGTGATATGAATTGGACGCAAGCTCTTTGCATCGCCTTTGCCGCGATAAGTTTTTCCTGCCAAAGTACCGCGCTGACATCGGCCAAACTCTACCTGCAGAAGGATAAACCAGAAGAAGCCAAAGCACAGCTCGTCGAGGTGCTGAGTCAGGAGCCAGAAAATGCTGAGGCCCATTTTTTAATGGGGAAGATTTATGCTGCCGAAGGGGCATATGAAAAAATGGCAGAAGCTTTCGGATTTGCGGCCGAGTATAGTGATGCTTTTACTGAGGATATAGAGCAAATCCGCACATTCTACTGGGTGCGAGAATACAATATCGGCGTTAGTCATGTCCAGGCGGAGACTCCGGATCTGGACAAAGCGCTAGAGGGTTTTGCCAATGCTACTAGCGTAGATTCTGCGCGTTTGGATGGATGGAAAAATTTAGCTTATATCTATTACCAGCTAGAACGCCCCGAAGATGCCATTAAGGCCTACGAGCACATCAGGGAAAATTGGCCTGAAGACCCGAACTCCCTCTATAGCCTGGGAGTGCTCTACTTAAATAAAGAGAGTTATGAAGCAGCCGTTTCCGCGTTGAGCACACTGACCGCAATCGATCCCAAGCATTTTTCGGGGCATGTCAATCTGGCCATCGCCCAAGCCAACCTCGAAGATTTTTCCGCTGCAGAGGGTAGCTATAAGAAAGCGATCGCCATAGATCCGCAAGCGGCGGATGCGCCTTACAACCTCGGCAATCTCTACTGGCAGCAGCAGGACTACGCGGCGGCACTGCAAGCCTATAACAAAGCTATGGAATTGGCTCCGGACGACGACGACACCTTGTACAACCTGGCCATAACATATATAGCTTTAGAAGATTTAGATGCGGCATTGCCGCTGTTGGAGCAATTGTCCAAACGCCGGCCCGAAAAGGCCAGCGTCTGGAGCGAGCTAGGGCGCATCTACGCGATCAAAGGGCAAACCGCTAAGAGCAGGGAAGCCTATGAGCGTGAAGAAATGCTGTCGCCCTGAGAGGCGCTGATAAAATGCCGCGGTAGCGCCCTGGGTAAATGACGGGCAATTCATAAATGAAGTTAGCGGTAAGCGGCCGGGAATATCGCCGCGTCCAACAATTCGGGCCCGACTTCTGAGGAAAATGAAGAAATAGATTTTTTTCGGGCAGCTGTGCAAAAGGCTATGGCTTTATGAAATTTGAAAAATTCGAATTGGAGCGCCAGCAATCCATTTGGGAGAATGAGGTTGATTACAATCTATCGGAAAGCGGTGTCCATCCAGGTACGCTTAAAACACTTTTCGATTCGGAGTTCATTGACAAACTAGAAAATACTGAAATAAGCTATGGATTTACAGAGGGATCGCCGGATTTAAGAGCGGCGATTGCGGCGATATATACCGGAGCTGGGAGAGCAAATATCCAGGCATTCAATGGCTCGTCGGAAGCCAATATGGTAGCTATTATGACATTAATTGAACCTGGGGATGAGGTGGTCTATATGATGCCAAATTATCTGCAGATATATGGATTGGCCAGAGGGCTGGGTGCGGAAATAAAACCTTTCCATCTCCACGAATCGTTGAATTGGCAACCCGATTTGAATGAATTGGAGGCCCTAATATCGGAAAAAACCAGGTTGATTTGCATTTGTAATCCCAATAATCCCACAGGGTCTATATTGCCGCTGGAAGCGGTGCGCCGGATAGGGGAAATGGCGCAGCGGGTTAACGCATGGATATTATCGGACGAAGTCTATCGCGGCGCTGAGCTCGATGGCAGGGAATGCCATTCATTTTGGGAAATAGGTTATGAGAAAACTATTGTGAATTGTGGCTTATCCAAAGCATATGGTCTGCCGGGATTGCGCTTGGGATGGTCTGTATCCGGGCCAGAATACATTCGACAATGCTGGGAAAACCATGATTATACGAGCATTGCAATAGGCCGTTTGAGCGATCTGATTGGCGCCCATGTCCTCCACCCTGAGAACCGCTTGAAAACGCTCGCTAATGTGCGTCAGATACTGACAGACAATTTAGCTGTTTTTAATACCTGGCTGTCTGGCTTTGTTGGACATTTCAGCTGTATTCCACCTCGGGCCGGGGCAATGGCATTCGCAGGTTATGATTGGCCCATTAATTCCACTTCTCTCATTGAAAAGATACGCGCTGAAGCCAGTGTAATGCTCGTCGCCGGAGATTGGTATGGAATGGATCGCTATATAAGGTTTGGTTACGGCGCCAAATCTGCTGACTTGAAAGCCGCTCTAGAGCGAATTTCTCCTATACTGGAATCTCTATGAGCAATTTTCCAGATGCTTGGGGCCCCCTGTAAACGTTCCCTTCGAGCCTGGTAAAGGGAGTAACTCGGGTATCTATATGTATGTTGTGAAGGAGGCGTATTCCCCAGCGGATCAGGGACAGGCGACCTCTTCCCCCATTTCGTAACAAGATTCGCCCGTTCGCTCACCCTCTTCGTCGTAATAGACCCACTTTCCATCCTCTTTCCCCTCCTTGTAGTTACCTTTTCTCCGTATTTCTCCTTCATAGTGGTAGTAAACCCAGGGCCCATCTTTTTCCCCGTTATCGTAGTTGCCCTCTCCTGATTTCGAGCCATTCATCCTCGACGGCCGAAGAGAGCGGCTCCAAAAGGATGCTCTAAGAACCATCGGCGCCGGTTGGGGCGCTGAAGACCTGGGTGGTATCCCCCATGGGAGCGAATTCGACGGTCGCGTCGACCACCGGCGCGCCGGTCGTATCAACTACCGTGCCCCAGACCAGCGCGGCGCCGGCGGGGTGGACCAGCAGCATGGTGGAAGCGATTTGCAGAAGCAGGAGGGAGAGGATAGATAGCGTTTTGTCACGCATGTGCAGGCTCCTTTTGTGCGAGAGCGGTTAATTTATAGGCGCTTGGGTGCAGAGGTATGGCAGCAAAAAGATGGCGGGCACAATGTATGAGGGCC
>CAXFTV010000129.1:0-2344 GCA_964005845.1 uncultured bacterium | reverse complement strand
CCTGCCATTCCTATACCAATGATCAAAATCTTATAGACAACTACCACAAAAACGACCGCCGCGGCCGCGGCGCACCGTTGAACATGGTAATAACCGAAACCGGCGCCGCCACTGCAGTAGCCAAGGTACTGCCGGATTTAAAGGGCAAGCTTACGGCCAACGCCATCCGGGTTCCGACGCCCAATGTCTCCCTCGCCATTCTAAACCTGAGTCTGGAGCGCGAAACCACCGTCGATGAAGTAAATAGCTATCTGCGCGATATTTCCCTCGATTCCCCTCTGCAGGGCCAGATCGACTACATCAGCTCCTCGGAGGTGGTGTCGAGCGATTTTGTCGGCAACGAGCAAACCGGCATCGTCGATTCGCTGGCGACCATTGTCCAGGGTCAACGCTGCGTCCTCTACGTGTGGTACGACAAAGAGTTTGGCTACAGCGCCCAGGTAATTCGCATCCTGCAGCATATCGCTGGACTGGAACTGCCCTCTTTTCCGCGGGGATAATTGCACATGCCTGAAATCGATCCGATCACGCGCGAGATTATGCAGAATGCCCTGGCCTCAGCAGCCGATGAAATGGCACTGGCTCTGTACCGCACGGCCTACTCAACTATAGTTCGCGACTGTCTGGACTATTCTACCTCGCTGTGCAATGCCAGGGGGGAGATGATCGCTCAGGGAGTCACCATTCCCCTCCATCTGGGCTCGGTCCCCTTTGCCATGGAAACTTTGTTTAAGAAGTACGGCGATGATATAGAGCCGGGCGATATCTTCATCCTCAATGATCCCTTTGAAGGGGGGATGCACATCCCGGATATCTTCATTGTCAAACCTGTTTTCTGGGAGGGGCAGCGGGTGGCTTTTGCCGTTAGCACAGCCCATCATCTCGATCTGGGGGGGCGTTTGCCCGGCAGTTCGGCCTGCGACAACACCGAGATTTTCCAGGATGGATTCCGCATTCCCTGGCTGAAGCTCTACCACCGGGGCGAAGCGGACGAAGCTATTTTTGCGCTTTTGCGGGCCAATGTGCGGGTGCCCCAGATGACCATTGGAGACCTGCGGGCCCAGGTGGCGGCCTGTCACATTGGCGAGCGCGCCATTTGCGACATGGTGCGGCGTTACGGGGCGGAAACCCTGATGGCCTGCGCCGATGATCTGATCGACTACACCGAGCGTCTGGTCCGCGCCGAAATTGCTTCGTGGCCCGACAGCAGCCACACCTTTGTGGATCACATGGACAGCGATGGAGTCGGGGGGCCGCCGGTGCGGATTCAGGTGAAAGTGACGGTGGAGGGGGACAAACTCATCGCCGATCTGAGCGGCACCGATCCGCAGGTCCCCGGTGCGATCAACAATACCTACTCTTTTACCGCCTCGGTGGTGGCGCTGTGCGTGCGCTCGGTATTGCGGGAGGATATTCCAAATACGGCGGGTATGTTCAAACCGCTGGAAATCATCGCCCCGCCGGGCACTGTGGTCAACGGGGTCATGCCGGCGGCCTCCTCTATGCGCGGCATTACCGGATTCCGGCTGGCGGATACGGTCTTCGGGGCTCTGGCCGGTCTGCTGCCAGACCGGGTTCTGGCCGCTGGTGAAGGGGGTAATAGTCTGGTAGTCATCGGTGGCCAGCGGGAGGATCGAAGCCCTTATGTCTATTACGAATTGTTATCGGGGACCTGGGGCGGGCGCCCGGATCGCGATGGCAACGATGGTTTGTGCAATCCAGCCAATGTCGCCAGCAATATTCCGGTCGAACAGGCCGAGTCCGAGTACCCCGTGCGCATCCAGCGCTATGGGCTGGTTAGCGACAGCGGTGGACAGGGCCAGTTTCGCGGCGGCCTGGCCATTGAGCGCGAGTGGGAACTGCTGGACGGAGAGGCCCATCTGGCAATTCGCTCGGACCGGCGCGATCACCTGCCCTACGGCCTCCATGGCGGCGGCTCGGGAACTCCTTCGATCAGTTTGTTGCAGCACGTCAATGAAGAAGAAGTTTTGCCGACCATGGTTTCCACCTCCATAAAAGCAGGTGAACGACTCTATCATCGCATGGCGGGAGGGGGCGGCTGGGGCGATCCCCTGGAGCGCCCTGCCGATGCAGTTGCCCGCGATGTTGGCAATGAAAAGGTTAGCCTTGAGAAAGCACGCGAGTTCTATGGCGTGATGCTGAACGGGGAAACGCTGGAGGTGGATGAAGAAGAAACCAGCAATCTGCGCCGCCATATGCGGCGGCAGGGGCAGACTTGAAGAGCATAGATGAGCGTCACTTCTGCAATAGCCAGGGCAGCGAGAGTTGCCCTGGCTGTTTTTTGTTTTGCGCTAGACTATGGGGGAAAGGGGCTCGTGCCTAT
>CAXFTV010000128.1:0-3150 GCA_964005845.1 uncultured bacterium | reverse complement strand
CCGGAATGGGTTCTGCCTGCGTCAGACTGGAGGGGTGGGTCCAGCCCAGGTCCATACACTCGGGCAGTAGCGCCACCTGGGCGCCGTGGGCTGCCGCTTCTGCGATTAGCTCGAGGGCGTGGCCGACATTCCACTCCTTGTCGCCACCCCGGACTTCCATCTGGATCATGGCCAGCTTGAATTCTTTCGGTTTCATCTATTAGCTCTCTGCACTATAAGAATAAGTTCGAAAATACTTTCACCGAAGAAGCCCAGATTGGAGTTTAAGACGGCTTCTAAGTTATACTTTATCAAGGCAGTACTGCTGAAAATTTTCCGGATGTGAATTCGCCGTTCCAGCTGCCCATTTTCCGTCTGCAAAGGAAGGCTCAATTATACAAAGTCCGAATAGCAATTTTCCGATATTTATGGTCTGGGTGAGAGCGCGTTCGACCGGTCCTTCCGGGACGGGCCATGATGCGCTCCTTGCCGGCAGCCACTTCGAGCGCACGCAGGCATTTTCCGTTTCGCATGCAGCTGACGATATGATTGACGCCTGGCGGGTCCATTTGAGCGGCCTGAGCAAAATAGCCCTGGGGCTTTTGTTGCGCCTCAACTGCCGCGAGATCGCCGGCCGATGCACCCCAACTACAAGCGCGGTGCCGAGTCTCTAGGCCGCTCCGCTCGCCAGCTCTGCCACCACCGGCAAGTGGTCGGAGTGTACCCACAGGCCCGATTGCTGTGGTCCATCGTGGCGGAATCCCGGGCTGCGCACGACCTCCGCGCTGTGCAGCCCGGCCGCGAGTACCGCGCTGGCGTAGATATGGTCGATCCGACACCCTCCGATCCCGACCGTGTCCATCGTCAGCTGCACGCCGCCGCCAACGGCCTCCATCGCATTGGCGAAGCCCAACCCCTTGAGATCGCCGTGCAGTCGCTCGTCCAGGTCGCAGTTGAAATCCCCCAGCACCAATGCCCGCGGGGAAATTCGCATCAGCTCGTCCAGCTTGACCCGCAAGAGCTCCGCCTCTCGCTCCCGCATCGCCACATCCCCCGGGTGCAGGTGGATCACGATCACCCAGACCCGCTCCCCGTCCACATCCAGCAACGCCGCCCCCGCAGTGCGGCTGAAGGGCACCACGTCGACCGCCGGATCAAAATGACTGAAGGTCTGCGAGAGCAAAATCGGATAGCGCGAGAGGAGGTGCCCGGGATAGGCCGTCGGCGAGGCAAAAGTGGCTAGATGATACCCCAAACGCTGTGCAAACCCCTTCATCATCGGCGCTGTAACGCCTTCTTCCAGCGCCAGAATATCGGCATCCAATTCGGCAAAAACGCCCGTGAAGTGGTCGAGATGGGCCTCGGAGCCGAAACTGCCCACTGCATCCAATGCTTCTCCGGGCGGATAACCCTGCAGGCCCAATACATTATAGGTAACAACGCGCATATAGCGACCTCCTCCGTAAAAAATCTATACGCGGCCGCAAAACGAACCAGGAGAGGTGCCGCTGCGGCCCAGATTATATTTTTGCCTGAACAAATCCCCCAGGGCCGGCCTCGATGTCCTTCCGGGCGAGCGGCCCTAGATCAATAAACCACCCGTCCGGATAATTGCGCAACATCTGCGAGAAGAAAACTTCCAATTAAGGGGCCATGGGGCATGACATGGCCGAGACCGGTGCGGTGGCCCGCCCAATCCGCCGATTAGATTTCGGCGTAGATTTCGAGCTGGTTGCCCTCGGGGTCAGCGAAATATATGGTGCGGTGGCCGCGGGGCTGGTCTGTTACCGCTTCCATGATTCTGACGCCTTTGGCAACGAGTATATCGTAGCACCCCTGTACTTCGTCGGGTTCGACGCGGAAGGCGATCTGCACGCCGGGCAGGTCGTTGCGGGTGCCTTGACCGTCGTAGTGGCGGGTGCGTTTGCGCAGCGAAAATTGTGTCGCTCCGGTCTCGAAGCCCAGGCCTGTTTCGCCGTCGCCGCGGATTGGGAAGGGGAAAAGGTCGCGGTAAAAGGCTTTCATAAGCTCCATATCGTCGCAAAGGATGATCGTGTAATTCAGCTGTTTCACGGCGTTGAGCATGGCGGGCTTTCTTTTCAGCAATGAACTGGTTGGTTTTAAGTTCGAGGTGTGAGCCGCAGAAAGTGTAGTCTTTTAAAACGCTCGTCAACCTTAGCCCCGGTGATAAATGGCGATAAAACTATCGCCTGGGTATTCGTTTACATCGACATCATCAATAGATCCTGCTGCCAAATAAAGTCGATAAAGGCTCGATACATCGATCAACTACCATACGCATCGCAACCAGAATCGGCAGCAAAGAGCACGAGTGACACGGATTTTCAATCGCCGCTGGTGTCCGGGGCAGAATTGGCGCCAATTCTACTTATCCCGCTTGACCCGATCCCCTAAAAGCACCTTTATATTCACTATACTCGCGCTGGCAACCCAACATTACGCCCGCCACAACTGTTATAAACTGGAGCCGATGAGGTCTGACCATGGGCAACGATACCTACACCGTGCGCCACTGGAACGAAGCACAGCGCGCGCACGAACTCTCGATCCTCACCACAGAGCAGAACTTCACCTTTGACGCGCTCGGGTTCGTCGTACTGCCGCAAACCCTCAGTCAAACCGAGCTGTCCGCATGCCACCCCAACGGCGATGGGTTGGACGATCTATGCAGCGAGAACGGTGCTATCGGACGCTACGTGCACGAACTCTGCGGCGACGGCTTTCGCCAAGACGGCCCTGTGCGGCACGTCCCTGCCGACGCCGCAGGAGAGCATGACGAGGCCTCACTGCCCCTGGAAGGCGGGGCGCACTCGCTCGACCGGGCGTACATCAACCTGACCGGGTGGAACGGCCACAACGCCGACGGAGCTTCGCTCTCGCGGGCCGGGGGCGCCTGGGAAGAGGTCCGCATCCGGCAATGCCAGGGACTGGTGGTAGCCATCGCCCTCACAGACTCCGCAGACGGCAAATCCCCGCTGGTGGTCGTGCCCTCTTCGCACAAGAGCGGACTGCCCGCCCCACCGCTTCCGTCCTCCAGCCGCTTCGCCGAACGCCCGGCCCTGGCGGCGGGCGACGTGCTGCTCTGCGCCGCCAGCGCGCTGCACGGCATCTGTCCCCAGGGCGATGGCGGCGAACTGCTGGTTATGAATT
>CAXFTV010000127.1:0-7847 GCA_964005845.1 uncultured bacterium | reverse complement strand
TCTTTGCTGCTACGCCAGCTCAGCACCACTCGGCCGATTTCTCCGATTGCGAGCAAATCCTCCGGCGCCGCCACCCCCCCGGTCTGGGCATGGACATCCCTGGATCGAGTGCTGGCATTGCCCTCCTCATCCAGCGCTATGAGGGCATAGATGTACAGCGTCATAGTTTCCAGGTCGAGGTCCATGTATTCAAGGGTATTTGCACTTACCGTATCCACCGCTACGAAAGAGTTCTCGTCCCCCTCGGAGCGCAGTATCACAAATTGATCCAGACCAGTGAGATCACCGCCATTCGCATCCTCGACCGGAGCACTCCAACGCAGAACGATGATCGAGTCCTGCTGGACTACCACCGACAAATTCTGAGGCACGGCCGGCGGTATCTCGTCCTCTAGTGCTCTGGCCCCGATAAATGCCGATAAACTACTGCGCAGATCATCGCCCCCCACTGCCTCCACCCGGTAAAAATACAACTGGCCGGGAACTATATTTGAATCCACAAAGGCAGTATTTCCCGTGGTGAAGCTGGCGCCTTCCACTCCCTCGAGACGCTCGTACTCCCCATCGGAACTGGTTGTGCGATAGACGTTGTAACCCCGCAATTCATCTGCTTCGCTGGCGCTCCAACTCAGGACAATGCGGCCGATCCGGCTCTCCACCTGCAACCGGCTGGGAGCATCTATACCACCCGTCCTCACCTTTACGGGAGCGTGGCGGCTACCTGTATTGCCTGACTCGTCCAGAGCCAACACGGCATATTCGTACACCGTCAGCGCCTTCAGATTCTCATCGGTATAGACCAGGGTATCAGCACCTACGGTATCGACCACGACAAACGATCCTGTGCCGCCTTCTGAACGCAGCAAAACATAGCTGGACAAACCACTAAGCTGATTGCCATTGACATCTTCCAGCGGCGCGCTCCAACGCAACTGTACCAGGTTTTCTCCGCCCACACCGGCTACTGCAGAAAGATTCTGAGGGGCGCCGGGTGCCACTTTATCCTCCTCAACCGTAACCCCGATAAAAGGCGATAGAATGCTGACAAATCCATCTTTATCAACTGCCGCGACGCGGTAGAAAAGAGTAGCACCAGGCTGGATATTCACCGAGTCGGTATAACTGGTCTTGCCGGTAGTTATGGGCTTTTCAGAGCCGGTATTTCCGGGGATCAATTCATAGGCTCCATCCGGGGTATCCGAACGATAGAGAGCATAGCCGGCAAGATCTCTATCGACTACCGGCTGCCAGCTCAGAAGAACGAGACCGACTCCGCCATCTGCGCTCAAGCCCACAGGAGTCAATGGGCGCAAGAACAAAAGACTAGAGTTCGGATCTATAGGGTTGTCGCGTTCGCGGTCACAGCTGAACAGGAGCACGACAAAAACTGCTCCCAGAACCTGGATGTGGCGCTTCATAACTGCTCCTGCTATAGAGCGTGCGGAAAATACGTACTTTCCCGCGCGTTTTTTTCTTGCGAATATTTTTGGGAGGACGGGCTGCCTGCGCAGCAAGGGGGCCAAAGAAAAAAGCCAACTCAGATGAGGGAGAAGGCCCTGAAGAGATCAGAAAAACATCCATACTTTTTTTACCGACACTTCAGGGGCGCGGGGATCGACGCAAGAATCTATAAAAAAACCTCGTAAAGCTTTTTTTTCAACACCTTTCTGCTGCCTGTGCACGGTGGCATCTCTGCTGATCACCATGCGCAGACCACTAAAGGCAAAGGCGGCTGCCAGGGCCCAACTGACCTGGCTTTTTACATCCCGGTCAGTCGTGCGATTGTAGAGGCGGTCGGCATCCTCGGGCGCATCGGCCTCTTTGTAGAGGGCATACATTTTGTCGGCGTCTTTGTGAAAGTCATATCCCTTCTTGAACAAAAGTGCGCTCCCGCCCAGGAATGCCACGCCCATTAAACGACGACCCGTAAAAAACTTTGTCTCCGCCGCACCCAGAGGCGCAGGGACCCATAAAGAGATCGCGCAGGCCAGGGCCATGCTGGCGAGCAAATAAGGTCTCAAAATGGCTTTCAAGGGCATTTCACCGACTGTCACCTGCCCTGGCGGGAGAGTGGCCAAGGACTTTACCGGCAACTATTTTTTTTGAAGGTTAAATTCTGGTTAATATTAGGGATAAGGGTCCATTTTGTCAACTGATCTCTGCCGCTGTCACAAGGCCGTCCGGATCTCCTGGCCCCGAATTGGCTTGAGGCGAGGAGAACGGGTCGATGAATATCGCTCGCCTTTCTTGACAAATGAACTTATGTGCAGTATATATATTAGCAGTATTTGGCTATTTCTCGCTGAATTTCCCGGAGGATACTTTCATGCGCAAACCTTTGACCGAGCGCCAACAGGCCATCTATGAATTTATTGCCCAGACTATAAAATCCCGGGGGGCCCCCCCCACGATCCGGGAGATCATGGAAGTCTTCGATATCAGTTCCACCAACGGGGTGCGCACTACCCTGGCCGCCCTAGAGAAAAAAGGCCACATTCGCCGCCACGCGCGGCTGTCCAGGGGCATCGAGTTGGCCGACTATGTCGAACGGGAACAACTTTCCGACGACATCTACGATGTCCCCTTAATCGGCCGCGTGGCAGCGGGCGAACCCATTCTGGCAACCCAAAATATCGAGAGCACTATGCAGGTTGACGGCACCCTTTTGCCCGCTTCGGGTACTATTTTTGCCCTGCGGGTACACGGTGAAAGCATGAAAGATGCCGGTATTCTCGAAGGCGATATCGTACTCGCCCGCCAGCAGGAAAACGCCGAACGCGGCGATATAATCGTCGCCCTACTCGGAGAGGAAGCCACGGTCAAACGCTACGCTCCGGATTCTACCTGCATACGCCTCTTGCCCGAAAATGATGCCTTCGATCCCATCGTCGTTTCCCATGATGACGAAAGTTTTAGCATCGCTGGCAAGGTCGTAAGCCTCATGCGCCGTTTCTAACTGTCGATGGGGAATACTGGCAAAAACACACAGCGGCGCGCCGATGCCCAGGATATCTTTCACGCCGCCCTGCAGGCCGCCGATCCGCGCCAGTGCATTTTTCGCTCAATGCGGCTGGACGGCGACAATTTAAGCGTTTTCGACGCCACCTATGCCCTGCGAAAATTTTCAAAAATTGTCGTCATAGGGGCCGGCAAAGCCACCCCGGCCATGGCTGCTGCCGTCGAAGAGATTCTCGGCGACTACATCACCGCTGGTGCAATTAACACCAAGTATGACCACGGACTTCCCCTAAAACACATCGCCACCACCGAGTGTGGCCACCCCATTCCCGACCCGGCCGGTGTAGCCGGCGCAACGCGCATTACCTCCCTGCTCCGGCAACTGGACGAGGACGCCCTGGTGATAGCACTATTCTCGGGTGGGGGGTCCGCACTTTTACCCGCTCCAGCAGCTGGTATTTCTCTGCAAGAAAAACAAGCAACTACGCAAATGCTGCTCGCCTGTGGAGCTACCATCGACGAGATCAACACCATCCGCAAGCACCTATCCAGCACCAAAGGCGGCCTCCTGGCCCGCCAATCCTTTCCCGCCCGGATGATCACTCTGATGCTTTCGGACGTCATTGGCGACCCTCTCGACACCATCGCTTCAGGGCCCACCCATCCCGACCCTACCACCTTTGCAGAATGTATGGCCTTAGTCGACCACTACCAGCTTGGTGCCAAACTCCCGCCAGCGGTTTTGCATCACCTCCAGGAGGGCCTTCAGGGCCACCTGCCCGATACGCCCAAAGGGGATGACCCCTGTTTTGCAAAGGTCCAGACCCACGTAATCGGCAACAATGCCCTGGCCCTTGCGGCAGCCCGCCAGATCGCCCTGGATCGCGGTTACCAGACCCTGGTTCTCTCATCCAGGATCGAGGGCGAAACTAGAGAAGTGGCAGCGGTCCACGCCGCTATCGCCCAGGAAATCCGCACTAGCGGTCAACCCATTGTCCCGCCTGCCTGCCTCATCAGCGGCGGCGAAACCACAGTTACCCTGCGGGGCAAAGGTAAAGGTGGACGCAACCAGGAATTCGTCCTCTCCGCTTGCCTGCGCCTGCAGGGCTGGGAAGGCATCACCCTCTTAAGCGGCGGCACGGACGGCACGGACGGCCCCACCGACGCTGCCGGTGCTCTCGGGGACGGAACGACCGTAGCTCGAGCCCGGGAGCTTGGTCTTTCCGCCACAAGTTACCTGGAAGAAAACGACTCCTATCACTTCTTTAAAGCCCTTGATGATCTGGTTATCACCGGTCCCACCAATACAAATGTCATGGACCTGCAAATTTTCCTTATTTCCTGAACAACAGCTAGGCCTATCTCCACGCCACTTGACACTCTAGCTTTCTTCAGTTAGTATTTTTTTATTCGCCCACACCCGTATTTTTACAGGTCTTATGCTCCGATACTCCATCTTTGTTTCCGGGTTCGTTTTGCTGCTGATACGGCCCCTGGCTGCAGCTTCGGGCTACGCCGGCGAGTTTCTTGCCCTGGGCACGGGAGCTCGCTCCCTGGCCCTGGGGAGCGCCTACGTGGCGCTGGCCGACGATGCCACCGCCGGATACTGGAACCCGGCGGGCCTTGCCACCCTCAAAAAGCGCCAGTTCCACCTCATGCATTCCGAGCGCTTTTCGGGACTTGTAAATAACGACTATCTGGCCCTGGCACTGACCGGCAGACGAATCCATGGTCTATCCTTCAGTCTCATCCGGGTCGGAGTTGACGATATCGAATTTACCACCCTGCAAAATCCCGGCAGCCCCCTCGGCCCCGACAATCGACCGGTGGTCTCGTCAAGGGTCAACAGTTCCGACTACGCTTTTTACTTATCCGGTGGACACCAGCTTTCCTCGCGCCTGGCCTTGGGAAGCAGTTTGAAATTGATCTACCGCAGCGTCGGCAGTTTTAGTGCTTATGGCTTCGGGCTGGATCTGGGCCTGCGCTTCCGCCTCGGCCCGGGGCTCGCGCTGGCTGCCAATCTCAAAGATATCACCACCACCCCGATCCTCTGGAACACCGAAACCACGGATAAAATTCAACCCTCGGTATTGTTGGGTATGGCCTATACACATTCCCTTGCCGAAGGTCGTGCTACAGTTGCCATTGCCTCTAGAGCTGGCGGCGATGTGGCGGATTATTCAAACTCCAAACCATTAAACGCAGGTTTGGAATACTGGTACAAAAACATAGCTCTACGCGCCGGTTTAGAGGATAGTAGACAAGCTCTGGGCATTGGTCTCCGCCTGCACAAACGCCTCGCCCTGGATTTGGCCTACCTGCAGCACGATGAACTCGAATCCACCTACCGCCTCTCTGCCGCTTTTCACTTCTGAGCCCTTTGTGGATGGCCCTCAACTGACCCGATGCGGGTATATTGCCCTGGTCAGCCGCCCCAACGCGGGCAAATCGACCCTGTTCAACACCTTGATCGGCCAGCACCTCTCAATCGTTACTCCAAAGCCTCAGACAACCCGCAATCGCGTTCTCGGTATTCTCACCCGGCCACATAGCCAGATCATCTTTGTCGATACCCCCGGATTGCTCGATCCCCGTTACAAACTCCACGAAATCATGGAGCAACAGATCGCCCTGGCCGCGCGCGAAGCCGATCTAGTGCTTTTGCTGCTGGATTCCAGTCGCCCGCGGGACGGACGTCATCTAATAACTCACTTTCTCGCGCAGACCAGGGTTCCCATCGTCGCCGTCCTGAATAAAATAGATCTGCTATCTCCCCAGCAAATCGGGCAAGAGCTGGAGGTCCGAAAAAAAGCCTTCGACCTGGAACCCCTGCTGCCACTCTCCGGGCTGAAAGGCGATCACATAGACGACCTGCTGGACCACCTAGAAAAATTGCTACCCTATGGCGAAAAACTCTATCCGGACGATATGATCGCCGAGCAGCCGGAACGTTTTTTCGCCGCCGAGCTCATCCGCGAAGCTGCATTTAATCACCTGGCCGATGAATTGCCCTATGCCATCAATGTATCTATCGAAGAGTTTGTCGAACGCCCCAACAAAACCTATATCCAGGCCGTAATCTACGTCGAGCGCAACAGCCAGAAAGGTATTGTCATCGGTCAAAAGGGAAGTCGTCTGCGCAAAATCGGTCGCCAGGCGCGAGTGCAAATCGAAGAATTGCTCGGCGTTGGAGTCTACCTGGATCTGTGGGTGAAAATTCGCCCCGACTGGCGCAATAAGGACAGGGATCTCAAGGATTTCGGTTATTTATGAACCACCTCAACCGCAAAGGAGAATAGCGATGAAGATCCTGCTCGTCGGCAAAGGAGGACGAGAGCACACTCTGGCGTGGAAGATCGCCCAAAGTCCCCGCGTCGAAAAAATCTATGCGGCTCCGGGCAGTCCGGGCATCGCCGAATTCGCCGAGTGCATCGACATCAAGGTCGACACCCCCATTGCAAACATGGAACAGCTACGGAGGGAAATCGCCCGCCTGCGGGACTTTGCCGTCGAGCGTAAAATCGATCTCACGGTGGTTGGTCCCGAGGACGTTCTGACCGCCGGTATCGTCGATCACTTCGAGGAAAAAAATCTGAAAATTTTTGGCCCTACTGCCAAAGCGGCACGGCTGGAGAGCAGCAAGGCCTTCGCCAAAGCGCTCATGGAGCGCATAGGGGTCCCCACAGCCTCACACCGCACCTTTAGGGACAGCGCTGCAGCCGCAGCCTACGTCCGCGAGCAGGGGGCTCCAATCGTGGTCAAGGCCAGTGGTCTGGCCACGGGCAAGGGAGCAATCGTAGCGCAAACCGAAACGGAGGCCCTCGAAGCAATTTCCGCCATAATGGACACGCGCATCTTTGGCGCTGCGGGCGACGAAGTAGTCATTGAAGAATTCATGGACGGCGAGGAGGCTTCTCTTTTTGCCCTTGCAGACGGCAGCGATTTCGTTACCCTGATAACCGCCCAGGACCACAAGGCCATCTACGAAGGCGACAAGGGGCCCAATACCGGCGGCATGGGCGCTTATGCACCGGCTCCCCTCATGACCCCGGCGCGCATCCAGGAGGCCCGTGAGAAAGTGATACGACCGGTATTGGATGAGATGCAACGCCTTGGCTGTCCTTTTAAAGGAGTCCTCTACTGCGGCCTCATGCTGACCGCAGAAGGCCCCAGGGTGGTGGAGTTCAATTGCCGCTTTGGCGATCCCGAAGCCCAGGTTGTCCTGCCCCTACTCAAAACCGATCTGGTCGATATTATGGAAGCGGCCTGTGAAAGCCGTCTTGGTGAGATCGAAATTGAAAACCGCCCGGGTGCGGCAGTATGCGTTGTTCTTGCCTCTGCTGGGTACCCCGATGCAAGTGCCTACAAGACGGGTAAAAAAATAGCGGGACTGGATAATTTTTGCAGCCCTCAGGACCTGTTGGCCTTTCACGCCGGCACCCGCGTCGAAGATGGTCAACTCGTCACTGCTGGAGGTCGGGTCCTCGGTATCACCGCCCTGGCCGCCGATATTTCTACTGCAGTCCGAAAAGCCTACGAGGGCGTGGACCAGATTTGTTTCGACAACCTTTACTGCCGCCGGGATATTGCCCACCGGGCTCTCGAACGCCTGCAATAAAAAAAGCGGCGCAACACAGTTGTTTGTCGCGCCGCTTTTTAAGATTTTCAGATCCTAGGCAAGGGTATCGATTACTTCCCCCTGACCACGCTGCTCCGCCCGCTGGCTGCGGGCGCTCTCATCTACTTGCTGACTTTGCCGGGCATCATTATTCTGGGTCTGAGTCATCTCCTGCTGGGTGCGCCTCTCTTCGGCCTGCGCCTGGCGTTCGGCACGGGAACTCTCGGCCTGCGCCTGGCGTTCGGCACGGGAACTCTCGGCCTGCTGTCGA
>CAXFTV010000126.1:0-7470 GCA_964005845.1 uncultured bacterium | reverse complement strand
TGCGGAAGGCCAGCAGAACGTATTCCTCTCCCGGGTACTGCACGGATACTCTTTCGATGCCGGCGATTTTTTGCTCTTTCCAGCGCCCCGCCTTGGGCAATTCCCGGGGCTCCCAGTCGGAGAATTCGGCATCGATGAGGGCGATGGTTTCGCCAATATCGATAGCGCCGGAGATGAAGATGGCCATGTTGTTGGGAACATAGTAGGTTTGGTAAAACTGGTACATGCGTTTGAGGGAGGGGTTCTTGAGGTGCTCGATAGACCCCAGCGTAGTTTGTTGGCCGTAGGGATGTTTCTTGTATAGCACTTTGCGCACCGCCTCGCGGATCAGTCGCTCCTTGCTGTCCAAAGATCGGTTTTTCTCTTCGTATACGGTTTCCAACTCGGTCTGAAAGAGGCGAAAAACCGGCTGTGCAAAGCGTTCGGATTCGATGCGGGCCCAGTGCTCCAAGCGGTTTGCTGGCAGACTGACTTTGTAGACTGTTTCTTCAACTGAGGTATGGGCATTGAGGCCGCGCTCTCCCATGGCCGTGTAGAGCTTGTCTATTTCATTGGGAATGGCGTACTGAGCGGCGCGCTGGTTTTCCTGGTTGATCTGGGCGTAGATTTCCCGGCGCGTGGCCGGGTCGGTCGCCGTCCAGTGGGCTTCGTAGAGCTCTTCAATCCGATCCAGGTGGAGTTTTTCGCGCTCGTAGTCCAGGGTGCCTATGCGGGTGCTGCCCTTGAAGAGCATGTGCTCCAGGTAGTGGGCGATTCCGGTAGCTTCGGGCGGGTCGTGTTTGCTGCCGGCCCGCACCGCGATTTCGGCGTAAAAACGGGGCTCTTCGCGGTTTTCGCTCAGGTAGACCTCGAGGCCGTTTTCGAGCTGGTAGAGGTGGACTTGCATGGGGTCGGCCGGGTCCGGGGCTTTGCGAAGTTTGTATTCGGCCCGGATGGGCGCAGCAAGGACGAGAATGGAGGCGAGCATGAGTACGGCGGGGCAAGGTCTTCGAAGCATGGTGCAATTCCTCGATTTACGGGATGGCAGAATCGCGGCGTGAAAAATTCAGGTGAGAATCAAAAGATATGATATTGGTAGTGGCTCCGCTAAGTCAATTCTGCATAAATAATATAAAGGGGTTGAAAATGGAGCCGATATAAAAAAATAGGTTAGCCCAGGCGGTTTTGCCGGGGCTAACGGCCATTCACAGTCCCTTATCACTGCACTTTGCCAGGGACGGCAGGGCTAACAAGGAGGTTAGCGGTGAATTTACGGATTGAAACAGAATGGGCGCGCGCCAGCGATGTCCTTTCCAAGCAGAAGAGGGAGGAACGCCGGCGGCGACTCAGGTCCAGAAAGCGGAAACCGGGGGACGGAAAACCCAGGCGACCGCGCTTTGATGATGTAATCATAAATTTAGTGGCCTGAAACTGGATCTGGAAAGGGCGGCGGGGATAAACCCCGCGGCTCTTTTTTTATTTTATTCAGTGGCACGCTTATTGTTAGGGTATGTCTGTCAGTTTGAGAGCCGAACTCAGTTTGTGCCGGATTCGTTCCAGAACTGTGCCGGAGCTGAGGCAGGCACAGAGTTTCGCAAGAATAGCCGCCAAATGAATAAACTGCAACAAGCCGCCGCGAAATTGGGACTGGCTCTGCTGGATTTTGTCTATCCGCCGCACTGCCTGGCCTGTGGCGCAGCTTTGAGAGCGGCCCGAGAGAATTTATGTGTGGGATGCTGGGAGGAGATACTCGTCCAGCCCGGGCCCCGCTGCAGGCTCTGCAGCTGCCCGCTGGATGTGGAAGGCACGGATTGCACTAATTGTTCAAGCTGGGAACCCGAGTTTGAGCGCGCTCTGGTGCTGGGGCCTTTTGCCGGGGCCATGCAGCAGGCCGTCCACGCGCTCAAATTCATGCAGCAGCAAGCTCTCGGCATGGAACTGGGGCGCCGTTTGGGTCAACGTCCCGATTTCGTTGCGGATTTGCAGCAAATCGATTTGCTGATACCGGTGCCGCTGCATCCGGCGCGGCAGCGGGAGCGGGGATACAACCAGAGTTTTTGCATTGCCCGGGGTCTTGCCGAGGCAACGGGGCTGCCCTTGGAAAACAATTTATTAGTGCGGCGGCTGGCTACCCGCCAGCAGGCCAAATTGGATGCGCGGGCGCGGCGCGATAATCTGCTTGCTGCCTTTCGCGTCGTCGGGGCTGTGCCCGCCCATACGTGTATTGGCGTGGTAGATGATGTCCTGACCACCGGCGCTACCTTTAACGCCTGCGCCAGAGTATTGCAACGGGCGGGGGCCTGCAGAATATGGGCCCTGGCGCTGGCCAGTCCCTTTCACCAGCCTATCGACCAGGCGGTCAATTTGCGGAATCGAGCAGGGTGGGCTTAATTTTTCTTGTGGGCAATGGGGCGTCTAGGAAAAATGCAGACAAGAAGATGGCTAAACAGACGGTCAGAGATATTGAAATAGCGGGTGCAAAGGTGCTGGTGCGGGTGGACTTTAATGTGCCACTGGCGGCGGGGGAGGTGGCGGATGACACCCGGCTCCGGGGCGCCCTGCCCACGCTGCAGTACTTGCGCGAAGCGGGAGCTGCTCTGATTCTGATGTCGCATCTGGGCCGACCCAAGGGCAAAAAAGTAGCAGAAATGTCCCTGCAACCGGTGGCAAAACGGCTGGGGGAACTGCTGGGAAGCCAGGTAGTACTGGCACCGGATTGCATCGGAGAAGAGGTCGAAGAAATGGCGCGGAAATTATCTCCGGGCCAGATCCTGCTCTTGGAAAATTTGCGTTTTTACCCCGAAGAGGAGGCCAATGACGCAGAGTTTGCCCGCCGTCTGGCAGGGCTGGGTGAAGTTTACGCCAATGATGCTTTTGGCGCCGCGCATCGGGCCCATGCCTCTACCGAGGGCATCGTCCACCACGTACCGGTGGCCGTTAGCGGGCTTTTGATGGAGCGGGAAATCTGCTACCTCGATCGGGCGCTGAAGGAGCCGCAACGGCCATTTGTGGCGCTTCTTGGGGGCGCCAAAGTTTCGGGTAAAATCGAGGTAATTGAATACCTGCTAGACAAAGTAGACGCGCTGTTAATCGGCGGCGGCATGTCCTATACTTTTTTTAAAGCCATGGGGCTGGAAATTGGCGCTTCCCTGCTCGAAGAGGATTGCCTTGAAGTCGCCCGGCAGGTGCTCGACAGAGTCGAGGGGAAGGGGGGGGAATTGCTGCTGCCGGTGGATTGTGTGGTGGCCAGGGGGCCTTTGGCGGAAGCGCAGACCCAGGTCGTGTCCCGCAAAGCGATCGCGGCTGGCTGGGAAGGAGTGGATATCGGACCCCGGACCCGGCGGCTTTTCGCCGAGCGGATTGGCCGGGCTCGCACCGTGGTCTGGAATGGGCCCCTGGGCGTCTTTGAAATAGAATCTTTTGCCGCGGGCACCCGGGAGGTCGGCGAGGCTCTGGCCGCAGCTACGGAAAGGGGCACGACTATCAGCATCATCGGCGGTGGGGATACGGCGGCGGCCTTGTCTCAGGCTGACTTGAGTGCCAGTATGACCCATATTTCCACGGGTGGCGGTGCCTCGCTCGAATGTTTGGCGGGGAGCGTGCTGCCAGGTGTCGCTGCAATTGCCGAGAAAGGTGGGTAAACGAATGCGCCGGCCGCTCATCGTGGGCAACTGGAAAATGTACAAGAAGCCGGACCAAGCGGTGGAATTGGCGCGGGCGCTCATACCCGCGGTCGCCGAAATGGGGGGCGAGCGGGATGTCGTGATCTGCCCTCCATTCGTTTGTCTGCAGCCGGTTTTTCAGCTGTTGGGGGGCACTTCCATAGCGCTGGGTGCGCAGAATATGCACTGGGAGGATGAAGGGGCTTATACCGGAGAGATCTCAGCACCCATGATCTTGACCTGTGGGTGCACTTACGTTATATTAGGCCATTCTGAGCGCCGGCAGCATTTTGGGGAAACCAATGCCACCCTAAACTGCAAGGTCGCGGCAGCTCTGAAATCCGGTCTCTTGCCCATTATTTGCGTTGGCGAGAGTCTGGAGCAGCGTCGGGCCGGAAGAGTGGAAGAAGTGGTTTTGGGGCAGGTCGAAGCGGCATTGCAGAACGTGGTTGCAAAAGACGGTCCCCGGCTCGCCCTGGCCTACGAACCTATCTGGGCCATCGGAACGGGCACGGCCTCCACGCCAGATCAGGCGGAAGAGGTCCACGGCCTGATACGCGATTTTCTGCGCCGGCGCTTCGACGGCAAAACCGCTGAGCAGATTCGCCTCCTCTACGGGGGCAGTGTCAAACCTGAAAATGCGGCCGATTTTTTTGTCCGCACCAATATAGACGGCGGCCTCATCGGCGGGGCCTCTATGCAGGCCGAAACCTTTTTAGCTATAGCAAAAGCAGGTGGTTGATTTCAATGGATATCCTGATAACGATACTTCATTTGCTGATTTGCATTTTTCTCATTCTGGCTATTTTGCTGCAGTCGGGCAAGGGGGGTGGACTGGCCAGTTCCCTGGGTGGGGGAATGAGTTCCTCTTCGGTGCTCGGCGGGCGTACGGCTACGACCTTTCTGACCAAAGCCACGGCGGTGCTAGCCGCGGCCTTTATGCTCATTTGCCTGTTGCAGTCTTTTAGCTATGACGCGCCCGAGGCCGACAACAGCACGGCGACCGAGCGCGTCCTGGAACAGAGCGGAGCACCCGTTCCGCCTCCTGCTTTGAGCGAGGGATTGCTGGAAGAAACGCCGGCTACGACGCCGGACGCCGGTGAGGCCGCTGGAGAACCTGCTGCAACAGGAGAAGAGACTTCGGAGATAAAATAATTGTTTCTGTGCCGAAGTGGTGAAACTGGTAGACACGCTGTCTTGAGGGGGCAGTGCCTTCGGGCGTCGGGGTTCGAGTCCCCGCTTCGGCACCATAAATAAAAAAAGCAAGGGCTTACGTTGGTTTTCACAACTGATGTAAGCCTCTTTTTTTGCTTGAAAAGTGGTGTCCTTGGCAAAAACCACGGCATTTCGACCTGTCCCATTCCCACCTTTCGGCCCGGGCACTTGTTTTTTAAAAATGCACACTTAGGAGGAGGTCACCATGAAATACTGCTTGCGAAGCCACTTGATTCTAGTCGCTCTCGTCTTTCATCTTCCCCAGGTGTTCCCCAGCGGCGGAAGTCCCGCCGGCCTTATAGAAGGGTTGGCGGCCAGGGCCATGGCGCAGGAAAACACCACGGATCTGCCGGAATACACCATTCTACAAACCGCCGGTCCCATCGAGGTGGATGGACGCCTCGATGAGCCCTCCTGGAGAGCGGCAACGCCCGTGGACGATTTTATTTTTCCCTGGTGGGTGGAGGGCGAAAAAGAGCCCACCGAGGGCCGCATGCTGTGGGATGAGACCCACCTCTACGTTTCTTTTATCGCTTATGACAAGCACATTTCGGCCACCCTTACCCAGCGAGACGATCCGGTTTCACGCGATGATGCAGTAGAGGTTTTCATCGCTCCGCAGGTAGATGATGTGAGCCAGTACTTCAACTTCGAGTTCAACGCCCTCGGTACGATCCTGGATCGCTCGCCGCGCAACGGGCGCAGCAGCAGCTGGAATGCCGAAGATATCGCCGTAGCTATTTCTATCGACGGCACTCTCAATGACGAGACCGACGAGGATCGTCTCTGGACTACCGAGATTGCCATTCCCTTTGCCAGCTTTGAGGAGTTCGCGCCGCGCCTGCCGCCGCTCGATGGCGATACCTGGAGGCTCAATCTTTACCGCATCGGGGGCAAGGTCAATCCCCAGTACAGCGCCTGGTCAAATACGCTGTCGGAAAAGCCGCAGTACCACGTGCCCGAACGCTTCGGGATCGTACATTTTTCTTCTGTTGCCGCGGATATAATTACGGCACTCGAGGGGACCTCCTGGGGCCACATAAAAAATCTGGATTGAACCCGGGCGGACCAGGGCAGGCAATATTTTCAATTTGGGCGCTTGCTTATTCTCCGGTATTTTCCCACAGAGCGATGCGGCGCCCAATGGATTTATGGGGGCCATAATCCAATGCCGGTGAACTTGCGGGTTTGGGTCAGGCCTCTGGTTGAGCTCTGCGTTGCAGGTTCGGCGGCCGAAGAAAGAGGGCGGCTATGCAGCAAGCTGCCGGGATGAGGGCCAAATACCTCAGTGTCTGGTCGTAATTTCCAAGATAGTCCGCTGTCAGGGCCAGTGGCAGCGGTCCCAGCGAAGCGCCCACCACAATAATCATTTGTCCGCTCCCCTGAATGCGGCCGAGATGTTTGCGGCCGAAATAGCGCGGCCAGAAAAAGGTGGAGAAGGTCATGGTTACGCCATTGTTTATCCCGAAGAGCATGGCATAGAGCACAGCGCTGAAAATCCCTTCTACCAGATTTGAGAAAAGTAGCGAAGCGCACATCGCCAGCAAGCCCCCCGCAAACATCAAGTCGGAGCGGAAGTGGTCGAGCATGCGGCCAATAAGCGGTACGGCCAGCAAAGCCATCGCACCCGAGACGGTGAACATCAAGGTGGCCGTCTGTGGATCGAGCCCGCGGCTAGTGAGGATGCCCTTGTTCTCGATGTGCAGAGCCGTTACCAGCATGGAGAGGGAAAACATGCCGCAGCAGATGATGTAAAAGGCCGGTGTATGCAGAGCCTCGGAAAGGGTTAGGCCTTTGAGTTGTGTCGCTTCCCCGGTCCTCTCTTTCTGATTGATTCCATCGGGGTGCAGACCGACCTGTTCCGGTTTGCTAAAGAGAAGTATGAGCATTGGCGGCAGCAGCAGTAGCCAGGTCGCTATTCCGAGCCAGACCCAGGCCTGGCGCCAGCCAACCTGCTCGATAAGCCATTGTCCCAAAGGGGGGTGCACGGCCATTGAAATCGGGAAGCCGAGGGACATCAGGCCAAGGGCAAAACCGCGTTTCTGATCAAACCACTGAGATACTATATTGGCACAGGCAACCAGCAGCGAACCCTGGCCCAGAAAGCGCAGAAAACCGAATCCGATGGCGATGAAAATCCAATTAAAGGCCAGGCTGAAAAGCATTGCAACCAATCCAAGGCCAGCCGCGATGAATACCAGGAGAGGGGCTGCACCGAAGCGATCGATCAGTTTGCCGGCCTGGGGTAGTAACAATGCCGCAATTAGCGTCGCGCTGCCGTAAGCCACTGCAAGAGATGTGCGTGGCAGGGCCAGATCTTTGCACAGCGAGTCGAAGAAAACCCCGAGCAGATGCGACTGGCCTGGTCCACTGCAAAACATAGCGAAAATGGCCACTGCGGTAATGACCCAGCCATAAAAGAGCTTGCTCTGCAGGTTCTCGAAAGCGGCAGTTCTCATCTTTTTTATCATAAAAAGCTTCCAGACCCCTTTTCTTTAGGCGAACTGGTTTTTTGTTCCCTGGTGGGGGGCAGGGAATTTGGACGATTTTTAGATATATAATTTTATTAAAAAAGATTTTTTTGATCGATCTTCCGGGTAGGGGGTATTAAAAT
>CAXFTV010000125.1:0-4040 GCA_964005845.1 uncultured bacterium | reverse complement strand
TGTCACCGGTACAGACACCGCGGTCGGCAAAACAACGATCTGCGCCATTTTAATGGCCGGTTTGTCCGCCACCTACTGGAAACCAGTGCAAAGCGGCCTGGAAGAACTCACCGACACCGAGTGGATTCGTCGTGCCACCGGCCTGCCGGATGCCAACTTTGTCCCCGAAACCTATCGCCTGCGCCATCCTCTGTCGCCCCATGCCGCCGCTGCCCTGGACGGAGTTCACATCGAACTGGAGCGTTTCAACTTGCCCATTCCACCACCCTCCACTCATCTAATTGTCGAAGGCGCCGGGGGTATTATGGTACCACTCAACGCCGAGCACACCATGCTCGATCTGATTAAATATCTGTGTCTACCCGTCCTGTTGGTAGCACGCAGTACCCTCGGAACCATCAATCACACCCTGCTCTCGCTAGAGCAACTGCAACGGCACCAGGTCGAGGTCCTGGGGGTGGTGATGAACGGCCCCCAAAATACCGCCAATCGGAATGCAATACAGCACTATGGCAAGGTTCCGGTACTGGCCGAAGTCGGACCGCTGCCCCCACCCGATCAATGCGATCTTTGCAGCATTTTTAAGTGTTGTTTTGGAGGGACTTAGCATGTCTTTTCCAACGCGAGACTCGCGTCTTTGGATGCCCTATACCCAGATGAAAACGGCACCCGCCCCGCCCCTGGTCCGCAGCGGCAAAGGCGCCGTGCTGGAACTGGAAGATGGCCGCCGGATTTTAGACTGCATTTCCAGCTGGTGGGTAACCCTGCACGGACATGCCCAACCCGAAATAGCCCGAGCCATTTGCGCCCAGGCCAACGAACTGGAACAAGTCATTCCCGCTGGTTTCACCCACGAACCCGCTGAGCAACTAGCCCACCGCCTGGTGGAAAAACTTCCCCCCCCACTAAGCCGGGTCTTTTATTCGGACAACGGCTCTACCGCCGTGGAAATCGCCCTGAAAATGGCACTTCAGTACTGGAAAAACCAGGGCGTGCAGAATCGCACTCGCTTTCTCTCTTTTTCTGGTTCATATCACGGCGACACCCTGGGCGCCATGTCGGTCGGAGCGCCCTCGCTATTCAACGAAGCTTTCCGGGAAGTGCTCTTTGAGGTGGACTACGTGCCCTTCCCGGCGACCTTCCGGGACGACGCCGATGCGGCGGCAAGGGAATCCCGGACGCTGCAGAGACTGGAGCTGCTGCTAGAAAAAAAATCGGCGCACTATGCGGCCATGATCCTGGAACCGCTGGTCCAGGGCGCTGCGGGCATGCGCCTGTGCCGCAGCACCTTCCTGCAGCGTCTGGAAGAATTGCTGCAACACTACGGAATCCTGGTAATTTACGACGAGGTGATGGTCGGGTTTGGACGCACCGGGGAGTGGTTCGCCTGCGGCAAGGCCGGCACCAGACCCGACTTGATCTGCCTGGCCAAAGGCCTCACCGGGGGCTTTACCCCCCTGGCCGCAACAGTGTGCACGGAACAAGTATACGACGCTTTTTACAGCGACGACCCACGCAAAGCCCTGTATCATGGGCATTCCTATTGCGCCAACCCCATTGGCTGCGCCGCAGCCCTGGCATCGATGGAACTACTGGAAAAGACACAGGATCGTTTTCGCCGCATGGCTTCCTGGCACGACGAGAAGATGAGTGATCTGGCATCGAATTCTCACCTGCACCACCTGCGGATTTGCGGCACTATCGCGGCAATGGACCTGGACGTCGGAGACGCACCGGGCTATCTGCACGAAGTGGGGCCGATACTCAGAGAACGCTTTCTTGAAAGGGGGTTCTTACTGCGCCCCCTGGGCAATGTGATCTACATCCTGCCGCCTTATTGCATCGACAGGACACAACTGGACTCGATTTACGATTGCATCGAGGAAGTGGTAGCCGAGGTCTCGACCTCCTTGTAGGGCGCCCGGGGCTCGAGACCGAGCAAATCGAGCAGGTGGGCATCTTTGTCGCTACCCGGATGCGGCGTGGTCAACAGTTTATCCCCCGAGAAAATGGAATTGGCACCAGCTAGAAAGCACAGGGCCTGATCTGTATTTGAAAGCCTTTCCCGACCGGCGGAAAGCCGCACCATCGCAGTGGGTATGAGAATGCGCGTCGTGGCGATCATGCGCACCAGATCCCAGATAGAAGCCGGTTCCTGGTTCTCCATCGGGGTACCGGCAATAGGCACCAGCGCGTTGACGGGGACCGACTCCGGGGGGGTGGGTAGAGTGGCCAGGGTGTGCAGCAGGTCGATGCGGTCCGCATCGCTCTCTCCCATGCCCAGAATCCCCCCACAACAAAGCGAAATCCCGGCCCGGGCGACATTTTCAAGGGTCTGAAGCCGGTCCGCGTAGGTGCGAGTCGTGACTACCTTTGAGTAGTAATTTTCACCGCTGTCCAGATTGTGGTTATAGGCGTGCAACCCCGCATCCTTGAGCCTGCATGCCTGTTCTTCGCTAAGCATGCCCAGAGTGCAACAAACTTCCAAGCCCATGGAGGAAATCCGTTGCACCATTTCCAGAATCCGCTCGAAATCGGCATCATCCCGCACCTCTCTCCAGGCGGCCCCCATACAAAATCGGGTACTGCCGGCCTCCCTCGCCTGCTCCGCCGCCTCCACGACCTCGTCCCGCGCCAATAATTTCTGGCGCTCCAGACCGGTGTCGTAGTGCGCCGACTGCGCACAGTAGCGACAGTTTTCCGCGCAACCCCCGGTTTTTATGGACAGCAATGTGCAAACCTGAACTTCGCGTGAATCGTGATGCGCCCGATGCAAGGTCGCAGCGCGATAGATCAGTTCCAAAACCGGGCTGTGGTAA
The DNA here is from genome assembly GCA_964005845.1 of uncultured bacterium. Classification (GTDB taxonomy): domain Bacteria; phylum Latescibacterota; class UBA2968; order UBA8231; family UBA8231; genus CAXFTV01. The sequence continues at coordinate 1,221 of CAXFTV010000125.1, read as the reverse complement.
ATTTCCGCGACCGCTTCCCGGGTCCAGCGGCCGGTCGTCGGGTTCTTGCTCATGGATTTCCCAATCTTTAACAAAAAATCCCCTGCAACTCCCGGGCTAGCTCGGAGCTGCCGGCCGTCGCACGAGGATCGGCGAGATTTCAAATGATTTCTAAATGCGGCCCCCACTTCGCCCTGCCCATAGCCAGTTAGATACTTCGAGACATTTTAGCTTTTCAGTGGTTCAGGCATGCGAAATACATTCTCTAAAACAACGAGATTCCCCGACATTTGCAAGGAAAAATCCGCCAGACGCATTTAATCGTTGACATTTTTTTCACTAGACCGATATCTTATTAGGTAGATATCCCAGTAATTTTTTCGGGTCGCCGCAGATCGCGTATATTTCCCGTGTGCCTTGCCGCTCAGCTAAGCACCAAGACGGCCGGGCACTTCGCGCACCCCATTCGGGGAAGGTTTGAGAGTAGCATATAAATGGCTGACAACTTGATTAAAATCAAGAGGGGACTGGATTTGCCGATTACAGGCGAACCCAGCCAGGTTATCGATGGTAAACCGGCAATTACGCGCGTCGCGGTGCTGGGTCCCGATTATATCGACATGCGGCCGACCATGGCCGTCAGGGAAGGCGACGCGGTCAAACTCGGCCAGTTGCTCTTTGACGACAAAAAGGCCCCGGGGGTCAGATTCACCGCACCCGGGGCTGGCAAGGTAGTCGCCGTCAATCGGGGAGCCAAGCGGATTCTGCAGTCGGTGGTCATCGAACTGGCCGGTGCAGAAGAAGAAATTTTCTCTTCCTATCGCGCTACTCCACCCGATCAGTTGATCCGCGAACAGGTGCGCGACCTCTTGCTGGAATCCGGCCTGTGGACGGCTTTGCGCACTCGTCCCTACAGCAAAATCCCCCCACCCGATCAGATTCCCCACTCCATTTTTGTAACCGCCATGGACACCACGCCGTTGGCCGCCGATCCGGAGGTGATTATAGCCGCTAATGAGAACGACTTTGCGGCCGGCCTGGCGGCACTTGAAAAGCTGACAGACGGCACTGTTTTCGTCTGCAAGGCGCGCGGTTCCAATATGCCAACCAGCAGTGCGGCAAACGCAAAATCAGTAGAGTTTTCGGGCCCCCACCCAGCGGGGCTGCCCGGCACCCACACCCACCGTCTGTTTGCCTTTGCCCCGCAACCGGGCTATGCGGCCGAGCTGGAAGCGGCCCTGG
>CAXFTV010000124.1:0-7117 GCA_964005845.1 uncultured bacterium | reverse complement strand
TGGATCGCAGAGAGTTTACTGCCGACCGGATTCTTTGGGCGCTGGAAAGAGTTTTGGATGAGTATGCAGCATACAAGCAGCGTTGTATTGTCTTTGGCAAATCACTGAGTAAATGGCAGGGTGGTGAGGCTGTAGCTGATTTGCTAGACAGTCATTTCAGTGCAAACGAACATGCCTATAAAATAGAATATCCCTACCTAATTGAAGAGAAGGAATTTGAATATTATCTAGATGCTACAACGCCAGGTTCTCTTACTAGGGCGGACGTAAAGGAGTTGCTGCAAGAGGGGGTAAAACGGGGCCTTCCCCACCAATGGCGCGGGCAGCATCTATTTTTCGACCGTTTGGACTCGTGGAACTGGCTCTACGACCGCGAGCCCCGATTTTTTGCCGCTGATTACTGGGCATTAGAAAAAAAAAGGCGGCGTTTTTTTGTCCATTCGAACAGGCGTTTGCAAGCCCAGTCGGAATGGCAGCGTTATCGAGTAAGGTATCAATATCGAATTTTTCCAGAAGGCTTAGAGGCCGGAAGGCGGGCAAAGATCTTTCTGCCCTACCCCATATCTGAGAAAAACCAGGACAAAATTAGTCTAATTGCCTGTAAGCCAGGAGAGATGGAGCGTCATTTTGCACCGGCCCTCGGATTTTTCTACGGCTATTCATTTAGGGTCGATGCGCTGGATAAGCCCCTGGAGTTTGCCTATGAATGCGATCTCGAAGTGAGAGAGCATCGCCTCGGGGCCGAGCAGGAGCAGGTATGGCTATCAGCAGGGGAAAGAGAGACCTACCTTGAACTGGAACCTCGATTTTTAGAAATCCCGGAAGTAGTGCAGTTTCGCCGCCGTTTGGGCAGGATGGGGGGCGCGACAGTGGAAATGCGGGCCCGGGGGATATACGAATCCATAATCCAAACCAAGCGCTTCAAAAAGACCAGGGAACGGGTGCAGAATTTGATCAATAGCACCCTTAGCGTGCTCAGGGATTCCGGTGGACATTGCATCAGCCTATCCCAGGCATTTATAGCCCTGTGCCGTGCCGAGGGAATACCGGCGCGCGAAAGGGCGGGCGCCCTAATCGGCTATCCGACGGGAGCGGGCGGGTATTCTATGAAGACCTATAGAGAGCCTGTATTTGGACATACTTGGGCCGAATTTTTTCTCGATGGCAGGGGATGGATACCGGTAGAATTCCATGGAGTTGTAATTGCCAAGGGGGCCATGACCGAAGCCAATGTGCAGGATCCCGAATTGCGCATTCGGATTTTGGAAAACACCCCCAAATATCAACAGTATTACTTTGGCGGATTGGATAACCAACGTCTTTACTGCTCTAATTCGGTGAAGCGGATTCCCCACTGTCTAATCGAGGAGCCAGAGTATGCCAGTGGCGATAAAAGACGCTGGCACGCTCCGCCGGATTTGCGTTTTGAATGCGAATTGCAGGTAGCGTGCACCTGATGGAAATCAGCGTTGTCATCCCGACATATAACCAGAGGGAACGTCTGCGATTGGTGCTGCACAGCCTGGCCAATCAAACGCTTGAAAAGGAGCGATTTGAGATCGTGGTTGTTGATGATGGCTCTGAAGATGGCACCATTGAGATGTTGGAGTCAAAGGGGGGTACGAATCTCAGGTCCCTCTCTTTTTTTCCCAATAGAGGGCGGAACTGGGCGCGCAATAGAGGTATTGAAGCTAGCAGGGGAGATCTCATTGTTTTCCTGGATGGAGATGCGCTGCCAGCGCCTGATCTGCTCGAGGCCTATTCCGATGCACACCGGGAATATGGCGACCAGGCAGTGCTATGTGGTTTCCAGTACTGTCTGCCGGATCTGGAATATTTCCAGGATCCGCAGAGCGGCAGTTTAATAGATCTACCCCTGTCCAGTGTAATGCGGGACTACATCGATACACACCTCGAAGAGATGGTCCTTACCGAGGAGATGGTGCAGGACAATTTTAAGGCTGTCCAGGAGCGAGCTCGAGAAGGAGCTTATCCCTTTGAGGCATTGAAAAAATTCCAGGACCAGGTGCGCGAAGCATTTGCGCAAAATCCGGCTGGAGTCGTCAACTGGTTGGGGTTTGTACCTCACAATGGAGCAGTGCCTCGCTCACTGCTGCGAGGAGTGGGCGGCTTTGACGAAGAAATACCCTTCAGTGAAGGCTGGGAAATTGCCCTCAGATTACAGCGTGGCGGGGCCGGAATTTTTTCAGTCGATGCCTGTTCCTATCATCTCTACCATCCCCATGGATTCAGGAAACAGGAAGATTTGCAGCAGGAAGAAAGGCAGCGCCATCGCGCCATCGAGTACATGGCCGATAAGCACTCGGAATTCCCCATCAGGCTATTGTATTTCTGGTTTGCTCACTTGTGGCCCGATCCATTTATCCCGGAAGAAGCTGTGGTCAAAGATCTGGTGGAACTCGACCTCCTCTTTCGCACCATGACAGAGGAGAAATGGCGGGATTACCTGGTCGTTCTCAAGCATCACCCACTGCGATGATTATTTGGACTCCCAAGGAAAGAATCCCCTTTGGTCTCGCGGCAGGTCTGGCCGCGCTGCTGGCGGAGGGGCAAATAGGTCCAGCCCGGTCGCCGCTAGATGGAGCGCTGGACAAAAGGGTTATTTAGTCCAGTTCATTGAGGGACTCGAGGAATAATTTGGCTTTCGCTAAAGAAGAAGAGATGGAGGACTTGGCTATGAAGGAAAAAGGTGCGAAAACGGAAAAAAAAATCCTTGCAGCTCTGCGCGATCACGAGCGGCTTGGCGATAGGGCAGCCATGGCAGAGGAATGCTATAGGATAGGATCTTTTTACCAGGAGCAAGGCAGATTAGAGCAGGCTAATCTAATGCATCGCCGGGCCCTGGTTTTGCATGTAGCCTTGAAAAACCTTCCGCGCGCAGCGGCATCTTATACCAGGCTAGGGCTATTGTACGAGATGCAGGGCGATCTGGGGCAGGCCCGTTTCTTTTTGGAAGAAGGACTGGCCATTTACAGGGAAATCGACGATCCGCAGGGCCTGGCCTGCAGTTTTGGGTACACAGGTCTTATTCATCAACTCGAGGGAGATCTAGCCACTGCCGAGTGGATGTTCCGCAAGGCTCTACACCTTAATGAGCAGTTACAGGAGCATGCTAGTCAGGCTGAGGATTATGGCAATCTGGGCAATCTCTATCTAATTCGCGGTGAATTCGATATGGCTGAAAAAATGTATAGTAAAGCGCTTAAATTGTATGAGAAAACAGGCGACAAAAAAGGTATGGGGAGCCAGTACAATAGCAAAGGTGATCTGTGTCTGAGAACGGGTGAATTGGAAAAGGGAAAGGATTTTTTCAAGCGGGGGTTGGCGCTACATAGGGAAATTGGATGGGTTCTGGGCATGGGGTTGCAGTACAGCGGTTTGGGGCGGTTTTATAAGCAGTTGGGACATTTTGGTAAGGCCGAGGAGATGTTTCGGAAGGCTTTGGCAAGCTTTAAGGAGGCCGGCCATAAGAACAACGTGGCTTCAGCGCATAGCAATCTTGGAAATTTACTTGTTTTGCTCAAAGATTATGAAGGTGCTCAGGGGCAAATCGAAAAAGCGCTGGAGCTGTGCGAGAATATGGGGCACGATAGAGGAGTGGCTGGAGCATCAAAGGTACTGGGCGATATATATTTGCAATTAGCGCCTGGGAGGCTAGACGAAATCGAAGCTCTGTATCAGCGGGCTTGCCGGATTTACGAAGATTTGGAAGACGAAAAGGCGCTGGGGGATGTATATGTAGGTTTGGGTAATTTAGCGGTGAGAAAAGAACAGAATAACCAAGCCATCGCCATGTGGACCATTGCCGTGGATAAATTCAAAAAGCTTGGGAACGATGAACAAGCCCGGCAAATCGAAAAAGCGGTTAGGAGAGTATGGGCAGGGACGGGGATAAGGTGGCATGAAGCCGTATAATCGCGCGCCGGAATATAGCGGCGAGAAAAATTCGATTTTGCAGTCTGTGCTCAGCCAACTCAGCAAAGCCATCTGGCAGATGGATGAAAGAGAGGATGGTTCCCAGATTCTGGCTGATTTGAGAACGGGACTGAAGGCCCTTGGCATACCCTTTGAGGGGTGCGGCATATTTTTCGTCGAGCAGGATATTAGTTCGCCATCGGTGCGTTTTCATTCCATGCATGCAAAAGGCAGCTGGCAGCCGACGACTAGGGGAATGGGAAGGGATCTAATTCTACAGATTTGGAAAGCCGGCGTGCCATTCTACCGTCGCGATCTGGGGCGGGAAGACAAGTACCGGGAAAAAGAGTGTTTGGCGAGAGTTTTTGGGTATCCAGTGCGCTGTGGTTTCGATATCCCTTTTACCCATGGCACCTTGGCAATCAACAGTTCGGTGGCAGATGTTTTTACTAGTCGGGATATAAAGTCCACCTTAAGCCTGGCGGCATTGTTATCGGTATTGTTTTATCGCCTGCAGGATCTGGCGGAAATGAAGGCCCGAGACGAACAAATTCGCCAGGTCCAAAGTATGGCGATGGTTGGCCAGTTGGCTGCAGGTGCAACCCATGAGATCAACAACGCCTTGATGGCGATATTGGGCTATGGCGAATTGTTGTTGGCGGAGAAATTGGCACCCCCAACTTCCGAAAGTGTGAATTTAATGTACCACGCTGCACAACAGGTTCAAAATATAGTGGCAATACTGCAGAATTTGGCAAATAGACAGAGAATGGTTAAAGAATATCTTGACCTCAATCAGCTGATTCGGGATATGATACTTTTGCTCCATACCCAGTTGGAGAGGGAGCAAGTTGAGATCATTGACGATCTGGCGGAAGATTTGCCACCCATAGAGGGTCACGCCGGGCAAATACAGCAGATAGTCTTAAATTTGATACAAAACAGCCGCGATGCGATCCTCGAAAGCAGTTCGTGGGGGATGATAATAATCAGAACTTTTAAAGATGAAGACAGCTTGGCTCTTGAGGTACAAGACGATGGCCCAGGCATTCCACTGGAAATTGCAGAGCGCATATTCGAGCCATTTTTTACGACCAAAAAAGCCGCTAGTGGAACCGGGCTGGGGTTGAGCGTGTGCCAGGAGATTGCCAAAGGACACAAAGGTAGCATCCGGGCAAAAAAGCATGCGGATGGTGCCCGCGTAGTAGTGGAGTTCTGCCTCGAATAAGAACACTTCCGTTCGGCAACAGTTAAAGCAGCCCACCTCCTTAGCCCGGCCCGACTTTTCCGCTTTTTCTAGCTTTGTAGCAATCCCAACAAGCTGTTCTTTGGTCCATATCCAAATAGTTTATTATATTGCGATTCCCCCTTTTTTAAATTTTGATAACTGCTTTGGAGAGTGTTCATTGGTGCGATCCGGGGGGAGTTTATTGCACGATTTCTTAGCAAGCTCTTGGGAGGCCTTAAGGATGGTTATTGTCTTAATGGGGGTTACTGGCAGCGGCAAGAGCGCCATAGGTGAGTTGCTCGCCCGAGAATTGAAGTGGGAATTCTACGATGGGGATGATTTCCACCCCAGAGCGAACGTCGAAAAGATGGCCTCGGGTATACCACTCACTGATGAAGATCGGTTTCCCTGGTTGCGTTTACTTGCAACGGAAATAGAGGGTTGGGTCGATCGGGGTGAGCAGGCTATTCTGGCCTGTTCGGCGCTAAAAGCTGTATACCGGGATATAATCGTTTGCCGCAGGGAAGTGAGCCTGGTTCATCTGCGGGGACCAATAGAGTTGATTCGTCAGCGCCTTGAGGAGCGCGTGCATCGCTACATGCCATCAAGTCTGCTCAAAAGTCAATTTGCCACTCTGGAAGAGCCGGACACCGCGCTAAAAATAGACATTCGGCCGGCCCCCGAAGTCATCGTCGGGGAAATAAGAGAAAAATTGGGGATCTGAGCTTGAAGGGTGGCGCGAACCAGAAACAATTATCGGATTAGGGCAGTTTGTTTCCAATCCGGCTTTGCAGAACAATGGGCTGCACGGCTTGTTGGTGCCGGGCGCGCGGCCGCTTCGGGGAGCGAAATCTGGCTGAGGTGGAAGCTGGAAGAGTAGAGGAGCTTGAACTTGGAGAAGTAGCCCAGCTGAGCAGGTTGGGACGCATCCGCCATTCACTGGTTTCTATCCAGTAGAGCAATGCAGCTTGAAAAATTCAGGTATTGAGTTAATAAAAGAAAATCAAATAGGCAGTCAACAGGATTGCAACCATTAAGGCGCCGTTGCGGGTAAGCCAGGTGCGGCCAAAAAGGCCCTGGTTTCCATGATACCGTTGGGTAGTGGCAATTATCAAACTCACCATTTTCTTAGTCGTCGCAAAAAATGCAGCAAATAGAGGGGAGCCACCCCTTACTAAAGTCCGTGTAATTCCTGGCAACAGGCGGCGATAGGTCCAATCGACATCTATATTGACAGATCGGAGTTCCGGCGGATAAAGCCCTGTCAGCTTTAAGAGGGCGAAGGCTAGAGCAGAGAAGAATAATATTTGCCACTGTTGGGCCATATGGCTCCAGGTGTAGGGGACATAGTCAACAGGATAGGGCAGCAGGGCGTAGAGGTAGCCTGGGAAACATCCGATTAGAATACACAGGGTAGCGCCTATGCCCATGGCGAAAAGCATGTTGATTGGAGCTTCCTTGCAACGGATGCCGGAGTCGTGGGCAAAAAAGGCGAAGAAGGGAATTTTGATCCCGGCATGGTGAAAAACACCAGCTGAGGCGAAGAGGAGCATCAGCCAGATAGACAGGTAGCCCTGGCCGGCGGCTTCGGCCATGACCATGGACTTGCTGACGAAGCCACTGAATAAGGGAAAGGCCGAGATGGAGGAAGCGCCCACAATGCAAAAGCCACAAGTCCAGGGCATAGACCGGTAGAGTCCGCCCAGGTCGGAGCCGTTCATGCGTCCCGTGCGCAGCAGGACAGCACCCATCGACATGAAGAGTAGGCCCTTGAAGATCACATCGTTAAAGGCGTGAGCTACGGCACCGTTGACGCCCATCCCCGCTCCCAGACCAATACCTGTCACCATAAAGCCAATCTGGTTGATCATACTGTAGCCGAGGACGCGCCGCAAATCGTTCTCGATTACCGCATAGAAGATTGGAAACATGGTCATTATGCCTCCGATCCAG
>CAXFTV010000123.1:0-1906 GCA_964005845.1 uncultured bacterium | reverse complement strand
TCCAGCGCACCTCGTCGCTGTCGTTGGAGAGCGACCCATGCACGGTATAACGGGTCAGGAAAATTACGTCGCCGCGTTGGACCGGCAGCGGCATGGCCCGATCTGCGGCGAATAGTTTTTCGGGTATCTGCTCTGCACCGGCGAGTTTGGTGCCGTTGCCGTGGTAGCCGGGGCAGTGAGTCAGCAAGCCCTTTTTGTGGCTGCGCGGCACCACGTAGAGTGGCCCCTTTTCGATCGGGGTATCCTGGAGTGAGAACCAAACCGTCAGCATATTGGTATCGTCGGCGTCCTCGGTGACCACGCCGTTGTCCTGATGCCAGGGAGTGGGGCCCAGGATGGGCGCACCGTGCTGATTCTTGGGCAGAGTGCGCTCGGGTGGCTTGACGCGCACATGCTGCACCGGATTCGAATAAATTTCCGGACCTATCAAAGCTTCTACCGCGTCCAGCAGCGCCGGCGCGGTAAGGGCCCTGAATACAGCTGGCCCGGCCCAGAAGGGAGTGTCGTCAGCGACATTCTGAAAGGGCAGAGAAAAGTCGAAGTACTGGCTGTGCACTTTGCCGCTTTCACTGCAGATCCTGATATAGCGCTGGCCAAAGGGCAACTCCTCGTAGCGCGAAGAAATCTCGCCGCCATCGTAGAGCTGCTCGGCCAGCTGATCCAGCACTCTGGAGTACTCCTCAATTACTGGCTCCAGAACCGCTTTCGGATCCAGAAGATTTTTGACCACGAGGTAACCCTCCTCGGCAAAACGGTCGAGCTGCTCCCGGGTAAGTGCACCCACGACTACTCCTCCTTTTCACTGCACATTCTGTTGAGAGGCCTCCATCCGCCGTGGACAGCGGCCGCGTCGTCTGCGCCGACTCGCCGTTGACCCGGCAAGTTGCAAACAGTCGAAATATATAAAAACCTGCCCGATTGCGATATAGCTAATCCTCCTCTATAAGCGGCCGCGAAAACCACCTCTGGGACACCGGCTCAGCGCCCGGGAAATTTCGCCTCTCTTGGCGCTCCCGGTTTGACACTCCCAGCCTTTTTTACTTTTCTATGGTGCAAATCCCCTCCTCAGAAAGGCCTCACCATGAACAAAGTGCGCTATGAGGAAATGCTGCCCCACGAAGTAGTGGCGGCGCGCAAGGCCAATCCCATCGCCTATTTGCCCATCGGCACGGTCGAATGGCACGGCCTGCAGAACGCCCTGGGCCTGGACACCCTGAAAGCCCGCAGCCTGTGCGAACGCGCCGCCGCCCAGGGCGGCGGCCTGGTCATGCCGCCCTTGTGGTGGGGCGAACACCGGGAGATCCAGTTGCTGGAAGCCAATCCCACGTCCCGACCCAAAGTTGCCGAGATCATGGAGTGGCCGACCGAAAACTTCACCTTCGGTTATATGGGCGGAAAAACTGTAGAGGAGCAAGCCCATTTTTACAACGATCTGCTATTCCACATCTACCATCAGCTCGCCAGCCTGAACTTCAAAGCCCTTATCGTGCTCTGCGGCCACTACCCTCTGCAACTCTACGCGCACTTCACCGCCGCCGTTTTCATGCGCGAAAACCCCATGCAGGTATTCGCCGCTACCGAAGCCGATCTGGTGAGCGACCTGGCCCCGGAACTGGGCGGCCGGGTCGGCGACCACGCCGGCCGCTGGGAGACCTCGGTGCTGATGGCCCTGCATCCCGAACTGGTGGATCTGTCGCGCCTGCCCCCGGAGGAAAACGCCGAACTGGTGGGCATCAGCGGCGAAGACCCGCGCCAGGCCTCGATGGAATTCGGCCAGCGGGCCGTGCGTGCCATCGTCGAACGCCTCGTCGGAAAAAGCAAGGAGCTGCTGCAATGAACGTCCTCTTCATACTCGCCGACCAATTTCGCGTCGACTGCCTCGGCCACATGGGCCATTCCCTCGTCC
>CAXFTV010000122.1:0-11339 GCA_964005845.1 uncultured bacterium | reverse complement strand
CAAGGATTATCATCTGAGCCGCATCGTCGCCTACAAGAGCCTGCTCGAGGAGATCGCCGACGATCCCTTTGAGCAGAAGCGCTTCCTGCGCGAAGCGCGGGTGACGGCGATGCTCCAGCACCCGAACACGATCCCGATCTACGAGCTCTCCCGGGACAACCGCGGGCACTACTACTTCACCATGAAGCTCGTCGAGGGCTACACCCTCCGCGAGGTGCTCGATCTGGCGATCGAAGAAGGCACCCAGGCAGTCGATGGCTACGGTTTCCACCGCATGGTCACGATCCTGATCCAGGTCGCGAACGCGCTCGACTACGCCCACTCGCATGGCGTGGTCCACCGCGATGTCAAACCCGCCAACATCCTGATGGGTCCCTTCGGCGAAGTGCTGCTCCTCGACTGGGGCCTGGCGAAGGTCTGGAGCGAGGATCTGGAAGAAACGCCGGAGATGCCGCTGCGCCTGGACGGCGATCCGAGTCTCACCGCCCAGGGCAAGCTCCAGGGCACCGCCCACTACATGTCGCCCGAACAGATCGAGGAACGGCGCGACATCGACCATCGCTCCGATATCTACAGCATGGGCGCGCTGCTCTACGAGATTCTGGCCGGCCGCACGACCTTCCTCGGCGAGAGCGTCCACGAGATCCTCAACCAGGTGCGGCACGTGATGCCGTTGCCGCCTTCGCAAGTGGCCCCCGAACGCGATATTCCGGCGGCGCTCGAGGATCTGTGCATGCGCTGCATCGCCAAGGATCCCGCCGCGCGAATCCAGTCGGCGCGACAGCTGGTGGCGGCATTGCGCGGGTGGCGCCTGCGCTGGGCGGCGGAGACGGGTTAGGCAGAGGTCGGCACGCGCGGGGAAGACTGCGCGGGCGGAAAGGGAGGGCCCTGAGCCGGCACAAGGGCGGGCAGGGCGGCAGCCGGAGAGGTGGTTAAGACAAGCACACCGCTTGAAACGAAATCTAAGAAGCCTTCTTAAAATTTTCTCTGCGGTCCGAGCGCGAAAGTCTCTTTGGGTTTCCATTACATTTACGTGTTGAAAAGCCGGCGGATGTTTGTTTTCATTCCATCCGGGTTTGCCGGATTCAGTTGCTGCCATAGGGGTGATGATTTGCGCGTTTCTGCACGTTTGGGCACAAGGCCGCAAAGAACGGGAAATGATTGCTTTATCTTTCAACTGCGTGCTCTCAACCTTGCGGGATGCCGCCGTCCAGCGGATTTTTTAATGGTCGGTTTATTGAATTCCGCTCAGCGGGATGCCGCAAGGCAAGACGCCAGCTTTTTGGACCATGTGCACAACGAGAAAAGATATGCAAATTAGAGATTGCTACGATGTCGTAATCGTTGGGGCGGGACTCGCCGGACTTTCATTGGCCCGGCAGCTTTTACTCAACTCCAACAAGAATATTTTGCTAGTTGAAAAGCGTGCAAAAATTCCGCCAGCGCGGCAGAAGGTCGGCGAATCGCTGGTGCAGCTGGGTGGTTATTACTTCTCAAAGGTACTCGATCTTGAAGAACACTTGATCAGGGAGCACTTGATGAAGTACAACCTGCGCTTCTACTGGAAGACCGCCGGGTTGGAAAATCGTTGCTTCGAGGACTACGCCCACGCTTATATTCGCTCGTTTTCAAACATTGCCAGCTACCAGCTCGACCGCAATAAGTTCGAAGCAGAGTTGCTCAGGCTCAATGCCAACCATCGAAATTTTGCCTACTGCGCACCGATTTCCGAACTGAATATTTCACTCTCAGATGATGCCCGGCACCTAATCGAATTTGAGAAAAGCGACTCTTCCGGTATTGCCGTAAAAGCCGATTGGGTGGTGGATACGTCGGGGCGGCGTAAAGTACTGGCACGAAAAATGAAACTGGAACAGAAAAACGCCATTCGCCATGGCGCCTCTTTCCTCTGGGTCGATGGCCTCGTAGATATTGACAGGCTAACGGACCTATCGCCGCAAGAGATCCGACTCAAGAAAGAGCGCACGGAGATTGGCCACCTGCCAATTTGGCTGGCAACCAATCACTTCATGGGCGAAGGATTCTGGTTTTGGGTCATTCCGCTGCAAGGAAAAACGAGTCTGGGCCTGGCTTACGACAAAACGATTTTCCCGCGTGAGCGCGTGTCTACACCGCAAAAACTGATAGAATGGGTTTGTGAGGAGTTCCCTCTTTTTGCCCGTGACTTACCACACCGGAAGATCCTCGACTACGGGGGGTTCAAGGATTATTCCTATGGGTGTGCACAGACAATACACAAATCCAAGTGGGCCCTTTCGGGCGAAGCTGGCAGATTCACAGATCCGCTCTATAGTCCGGGAAGCGATTTGATTGCCGTGCATAACACACTAATCACCGATGCCATCCTCACGGCGGATGCAAACGAACTGGCTAATAAATGTCCGATTTACGAAATCCTGATGCAATCTCTCTACGAGTCCCTGATCCCAACCTCTTCAATCAGTTACAATGCGCTCGGAGACCAGGAGAGCTTCGCGCTGAAGTATACGTGGGAGCTTTCCGTCTATTTTTCTTTTTTCGTCTTTCCCTTCATCAACGATCTAATCACAGATCGCCGTTTTGTCCTTGCGTACCTCAGCAAGTTTTCCCGTCTGGGTTCCATAAATAAGAATATACAATCTTTCATCAGTGCATATTACCAGTGGAAGAAATCGCATCGTCAACCGCTGTGCGAACCGGTATTCCACGAGTTCACGAAAGTAGCTCCATTGAGTAGGGCCGAGCATTCGTTTTACCACGTTGGCGTTGCGGCCGCAGAAGCCCTTTCAATTCTCGATGCCCAGCTTGTCAATCTCAGGGAGTTAGCTCGCTATATCATGGCCCACGTTACTGCAAACGTACTTGCGGATAAGTGCGTGTTGCGCAATCGCCCCTTCGTTGAGAGTCTCGATCTGCAAAACTTTCGCTTTGAGGTGGGCAAAATGCGCGACCACTATGCAAAATGCGCTCATTCGTCAGAGGTCTATGAATGGACGTTCGATCCCTCCGTGCTTGACAAATTCCATACGGAAGCGCAACCGGATAATCTAGATACAGTTTCTAGGGCTCCAAACGGGGATGAGTTCAATGAATGACTATGCACCACTACTGGAGAAAGTATTCTCTCTGGACGTGGCGGAGCAATCCTATGAGGTCGGAGAGATTGAAGGCGAAATTCCGGGTTTTATCGATGGTGCGTACTACCTGAACGGTCCCGCCCGGTTTTCCCGGGGAGAAATCCGCTACCGCCACTGGCTCGACGGCGATGGCATGATTCTATCTTTGCACTTCGAGGGCGGCGCGGTGCACTTCACCAATCGCTTTGTCAGAAGCCATAAATTCGTTGCCGAAGAAGCGGCGGGCCGCCCTATCTTTCGAACCTTCGGAACTGCTTTTGACGGTGATAAACTTTTGAAAAATATTGCCATTGCCTCTCCCGCAAACGTGAGCGTTTACCCCTATGGCGAAACGCTGCTGGCGTTTGGGGAGCAGGGCTTACCCTGGGAACTCGATCCGGCGACACTGGAGACTCGGGGCGAGTACGACTTTAATGGTGGCATAAATGACTTTAGTCCATTCTCAGCCCATCCAAGATTCGATCCGCAAATGGACGAAATGTTTAACTTTGGCATTTCGTATTCAGCCACGCGGCCCTGTCTGAATGTTTATCGCTTCGACGGTCGATCCAGCTTGCATTACCGCAAGCGTTTTCAACTCGACTTTCCATGCTCTATTCACGACTTTGTTTTGAGTCCCAACTATGCAGTCTTCTATTTGAATCCGTACATTGTAAACATGGCTGCGATAATGGCCGGCGGAAAGTCTCTCATGGATGCGCTGAGCTGGGAACCAGAGCGTGGTAGCCGGTTATTTATAGTCTCGCGCGAAACGGGCGAAGAGCTTGCCTCGATTCCCATCGGGCAGAAATATTGCCTGCATTTGATCAATAGTTATGAGCGAGATGATGCGCTAATAGTCGATCTATTAGAATACGATCAACCCCTCTATGACGAATATCAAGTATTGCCGAACCTGTTTACCGGTGTGCGCGAAGCAAAGCCCGTTCGCTTTGTCGTCGAACCCCGAAGAAGCGAGTTGGTCGAGAGAAAAACGCTTGCTCCCCACCTTGCGCCGGATTTTCCATCCGTCCAACCAGGGAAACTAATGCACCCGTACCATGATTTCTGGATGCTTAGTATGGCGACGGAGAAGCGGTCGGGGCGCAAATTTTTCAATCGACTCGCACACCTTAATTGGGATGAGCCGGGGGTTTGCGATATATACCAATCTGAGCCAATGCGCTATCTCGGGGGTGAACCGGTCTTTATCGAAAATCCGGGCGATGAGTGCAGTGGGGCAATTATTTGTCAGGTTTTTGATGCGGAACATAGGGCGAGCGCATTTGCTATCTTCGATGCGTTCGATGTCGCAAAGGGCCCCCTGGCGCTGCTCCATCTGCGCGAGCCTATACACCTCGGCTTTCACGCCTCCTTTAGACCCCGACCGAGAGCGGGAAAGCGAAATGATTAATATTTAGATCGAGCAGCGCAAGCAATATTTTAAATTCAATTCATGCCGCTCATCCGGAGATTGACCTGGCCTCCTAAAATCGGTCCAGGCGATGCATTAGGACAAGCAATTCCAACCATCGGAAAAGGCGCTGAGAGGTGGGTTCGCCCCAGACCCAGAGGTAGTGCGTTAAGACTACGCGCTCCCTTTGTCCGGCGTTACTCGCCCCGGTGTCCGACGAAGCCGCGGGGGTTTTCGAAAGCATCGATCCACAGATGGCACCACGTCTCGTAATCCCTCAACTCGGCGTGCGGATTGCGGCGCGAGCGCGCGACAAAGTCGGGGTGGCCGCTACGGCCGGTGGGTTGTCCGGTGGGCTGGTAGCGCAGGTCCAAAGACCAGCGGCACTGGGCGGATAGGTTCGGGGTTGAGCGGTGGGGGGTAAAGCGGCTCATCAGTACCACGTCGCCCCGCTCGCACTCCAGGGGTAGCGGCTCGGCAGCGGGCATTTCCTCGGGGACGATGGTAGTGCCGCCGGCCGCTTGATGCCGGAGATAACCGGTTTCGACGATCTTGGGCAGAACTTCCATACAGCCGGATTCGACCGTGGCCGAGGCCAGGGGCAGCCAGCAGGTGACGATATCGGAGTTTTCGGCTGCGGCCATCATGACGCCGGCATCCTGGTGCCAGGGGGCATTGTGGAAGGAGGGGCCCTCGCGCTGCTCGTAGGCCTGCGGCGGCTTGGCGCGCAGATGCTGTATGGGATTGCAGGTCAGTTCGGGACCCAGGAGCGATTCGATCAGGTCGAGCAGGTTGTCGTTGCGTAAGAATTCGAAGATGGCCCGTCCCCGATAGTGCATGATGTCCATCCCCTGGCCGATTTCGGGACATTGATTGAAGAGCAGACCGTAGCGCGTGGCGAAGGGGGCATCCTGGTACAAGCTTGAAATTTTACCTTCCTGGTGGAGGGTCCGGGCGCGCCGGTCGATCCACTCTGAGAGCTCGTCGATCAGGGGTTGCTGGTCGTCGTGGGTAAGCGCACCGCGAGCGATGATAACGCCTTGGGTGCGGAATTCGTCGAGCTGATCGGCACTGAGTTGCATTGCGGTTTCTTCCCGGTTTTAGTACTCGAGTAAAATTGAGGCCGATAAAAAATCTAAATACGGAAACTGAGTAACGCCATATTTTCCCTAGTGGATGAAAACGGGCAGCGGTTGTTCAGCAGCGGCGCCGGGGGCTTAAAGGCCGGAGAAACGAGCTCTTTGAATCTCGGTGACTGGTGTGGCCGCCGCGCTATAAGTCTATATCTTTAATGTGCTTATAAAGGGGTATGATCCATGGCGATTGTAAACGAGGAGGGCCGTGCCCGCTTTGTCGCAGATGGCTACCTGATCTTGCGCGGCCTGCTCGATCCCGAGCGCGACCTCGCACCGCTCCGTCTGGAGTACGAGTCACTGCTGGACGCGGTAGCGCACCGGCTCCATGGCGCCGGTGCCATCGCCTCCACCTATGTGGATATGCCCTTCGGCCGGCGTTTCTGTGCCCTGGCCAGGGAAATGGGCGGGAAGCTTCACAAACACCTGGATATCTGTCTGCCGCAGAAGGGAATCACAGCCGATACACCGGTTCACTGCGGTCCGGGCGTCTTTGGACTTCTCACCAACTCGCGGCTGCTCGCGGCGGTAGAGGTGTTCGTCGGCCCGGAAATCTACTCCAATCCGACCCAGCACGTACGCATCAAGCCGCCGGAAGACCATCTCGGGCAGGACGGGCCGGTCGTCGGTGAGATGGCCCAGACCGTCTGGCACCAGGACCTGGCTACGATAATGCCCGAAGCCGACAACAGCCGGATCCTGACCGTTTGGATCGCGGTCAGCGAAGCCACGCGGGAGAACGGCTGTCTGCTGGTCGCACCGGGCAGCCACAAGCGCGGCCTGGTCAAGCACTGTCGCGATCCGCGATCGAGCTACAGCCGCCAGGCGATACCCGATCGGCTGGTCGGTGACCGGCGCGTCGCGCTGGAAATGGATCCCGGCGACGTGCTGTTCATGGACAAGCTGACGATGCACGCTTCGCTGCCCAACTTGAGCGAGGACATTCGCTGGAGTGTGGATCTGCGCTACCAGCCCGGGGGCGAGCCCACCGGCAGGCCCTGGTTCCCGGGCTTCGTCGCTCGCAGCCGCTCCGCACCGGAGAGCGTAATGGCCAATGCCGCGGCCTGGGCGGCGCTCTGGCACCGGGCGCGCGAGCGCCTGGCGGCAGCCGCCCCTGCGTCGTTTCAGCGCTGGCCGGAGGGGGCTTCGACAGCGCCTTGAAGAGGGGGTGCATGTGCCTGGTGTTGCAGAAGCGGGTCCCACCGCGGCGTCTCTAAATACTGGTGCCCCCCGGCGCAAAGGCGCGGGCGATGCGCCACACGCCGCGGGCGTTGGGAGTGGTGCCGTCGCAGGCCTCGTAGACCATCCCGAATTTTCTCTCGCCCGCTGCTGTGGGCAATTCGAAGGTGCACATTTCCGAGGCCTTGACTGCATCGGGCCCCTCTCCATCGGGGACGACGGCGGCTCCGTCAAGCCGCCAGGCGAGTCCGTCTGGCGAGGTCGCCGAGACGATTTGCTGGCCGCCGCCCTCCGTGACCACCCTTTGCGAAACTTGGGATGAGTAGTACATGCGATAGCCGCCTTCGGGCAGGCCCACAATTTCCGGTGCAAAGGCGGTGGGGTCCTCGGGTAATCGTGGTCCTTCGACGGTGAAGTTCATTCCACCGTCGGTCGAGATGGCGCTAAGGAGGCCGACATCGCGCTGGGTCACGTACAATCTAACCAGGCCGTCGCCGGTAAAAATTATGCGCGGTGCCATTACGTTGCCGCCCCCGATGCGCAGGCGGTCGCCTTCTTCGAGGTGCCAGACAAGACCGCCATCCTCGGATATGGCGCTGCGAATCGAATTCTCTGTCAACTGCGTACCGGGGCAGCTTTCGAAGTACATGCGCATGCGATGCGCCGCGTCCGGCACCGGTACCACCTCGGAGGAAACGACGCGGAACGGACCGGCACCTCCCTGTTCTGCAGTGAGCCGCACGCCGGGTTCGGGCATCCAACTGAGGCCGTTGGTCGAAAGGGCGCTGAGGATGCGGGTGGTGGCGTTTTCGTAATCATTGGCACCAGCCGGATGACCTGTTCGCGGCAGGATCTGCGTGTAGTACATGCGGTAGCTGTGATTGGGGAGTCGCAGTACGCGCGGGCTTACTGCACCGCAGATGCCGCTGCGCGCGCCATCCCGGGGCCAGCGAGTATCGGGAGCGGGAGGGGGCATGGCATGGGCGTCCGGCACCGCTTCGATGGCGACGTTTCCGCTCCTCGTCCACGTGGTGCCGGGGTCTTGTGTTGCGCTGTGCAGCGCGGGCGAAGCGGTAGCCGATCGCGTCAGGTCTAGCATCTATTCATCTCCGAAGATTCAGGTGAAGGTGATGGGGAAATTTTTGGCCCCTTCTAGGGCGTTCGCCAAATTGTCGCAGCGATGGTGCAGGCAAAGGGAGGGCCCCTCAGGTTTACCGGCGCGTTGCGCCTCGTCGCGGTCTTGGTCGCGGCGTATAGAAGGTGATGGGGGCGGTCGTCGACGCTCGGCCTTCCACTGCTTCCCGCCCATCGCTACTATTTGTCCCGACTGCTTCGAGGTGAACCCCCTCGTCGCCCGGAGTCCCGGGGAGGAATCGCCTCGGCCCCGTCGCTACCTGGTGGCGGCAATCATGTCCTGCAGGTATTCGGTCACTGTCCGCAGGGTGATTTCCACCAGTTTCTCTCCCTTCTCCACCGTTCCCTCCAGAGGCTGCTTCTGCTCCTGGTCGTGCATGGCGTCGTGGCGCACGCTTTCTGGAAACATGTAGAGTGCCATGGAGGTCTCGTACTCCGTCGCGTGACCCGGCACTCCGGTGGTTGCCACTGCCTCGGCCTCCTCCCGGCTCAGCTCCCAGTACGACTGGAAGTCCACGTTCACGCCCGGGTGCATGTGCTCGAAGTACATATTCCACTGCGGCATGATGCCCTCCACCGGCCGCTGGTTGCCGCCATGACCATTGAGTACCAGTACGTTGGTGCAGCCGTTGCGGGCCATGCTCTCGACAGCGTCGAACAGCACCGCCAGCCACGAGCCCGGCTTGGCCGACATCGAGCCTTTGTGGATCATGTGGTGTTCGGAGATGCCGATGTGCATCGCCGGCGCCACGACCACATCGGGATAGAGTCGTTGCGCCACCTGCTCGGCGATCCAGATGATGCTGCGGGTGTCGTGTCCCATCTCGATGTGTTCGAGGTGCTGCTCTATGGCGCCGGTGGGGATGATGCAGGCGGAGAAGTGGCCGGCCTCCCTCGCCTGGCGGAATTCTCGCCGCGTCATTTCACCGATGTGAACGGTTCCTTTCCTGTCGCTCATGCCTCTCGCCTTTCTAGATAGTAAAACGGGAAAAAAAGTCTTGGTAATAATATAAAAAATGTATTTGGGAGGTGAAATTAACGCAGGGATAAAATTTGATAAAGAGGGCATGCTCCCTCGTCCAGGGCCGCACCGCATCCCGCACAACGAGACCTACTGGACCGACTGCCCAAGGCGGGATAACCCCTGTATCAACAATGTCTACTGGAGCCGCATCTGGCTCCTGGTGATGAACTAGCAACGCAGCGCAAGGTAGAAGGCGCTGACGCGATTATCGAGTTGTGGCAGGGATGGGCTGCCGCCCAACCCGATTCTCATGGGACTTTCGAAAAGGTCCACGTTATTGAGGGCGGAGTAATTTTTGAACTAACGTGGCGCGGTACTATGACGGGAGTGCTGCAATCACCAGACGGCGAAATTCCCCCTACGGGCAAGAGCATGGAAATCAGAGCCTGCCAGATTACCGAATTGGAAGGCGATAAGGCCAAGGCCATTCGCCATTACTTCGATCTGGCGACGATGATGCAGCAATTGGGCCTGGCCTAGATACTG
This sequence comes from uncultured bacterium, assembly GCA_964005845.1. GTDB lineage: Bacteria > Latescibacterota > UBA2968 > UBA8231 > UBA8231 > CAXFTV01. Next base: position 1,853 of record CAXFTV010000122.1, on the reverse strand, counting down.
TGGCATTAGAGCACGTCCGCAGCGCCTCGTTCCCAAGCCGCCGCCAAGTGGCGACCCGTGCCCTTAGCATCTGCTGCTGCCCAAAAGAGCCGATTACAACCCGGTTTCTAAGTATAACCTCCAATGCCTAAGAGCATTTTTTCTTCGAAATCGGCTTCCTCGAGGAATGTCTGGGTCAGTCCATCTTCTGGCTGGGGGCCGCCATGAGGTGATTTTCGGAGCCAGGTGGGTGTGTAGCTCAGGATTAGCATCCGGCGCTTCTGGCTCACAGTGGGTAGGGCTCTGTGCCAGAGGTTGCCGTGTATCAGCACTGCACTGCCAGCTTTGACGCGCAGCTCAACTTCGCCTTCAATTGGCTCGTAGGTTTCGCTGTCCGTGCCCTTGCGCGGGGCTTCGCGATCGAGCCAGTTGTGGGAGCCGGGCATGAGGGTCACGGCCCCCGTCTTTTCATTGAGATCGTCTAGATATATCAGGGTATCAATGCAGTGAGGCCGCGAAAACCAGGGGGGAAGTGGGTTGGAGATGACTCTGAGGTGCTGGTGCCAGGTGGTTTGGTGCAATCTTCCGTTGCCTGGATAGCTGATGCGGGCGCTCAGTCCGCGCAGTCTTATAAGGGGTCCCATCATAGCTCTGGCGATGGAGAGCGTGGGCTCGAATTTCAGCAGGCTGAGAAAAACTTCGTCCTTATCCATCAGATAGCGGGGGATGAATCCCCAGGACTTTTTGCCCTCCATGGCGCGATCCCGTTTTTCGGCTTCGCGCTCGTCCAGGCGCTCGAGTGCATCTCGTAGAGCGCTCAGCGCTTTGCCTGCAAAAAGATTTTCGCGGATGAGATAGCCCCGTTTTTCGAAAGCTTGCAATTCTTCGACTGTCGCATGAACTTCGAAATCCCAGATGCGTCCGGTTTCTGCTTCATTATGGCTGTTGAGCACTTCATATTGAATGCGGTGTGTTCCCATAATAGGTCTCCGAGGTTAGGTTGCCACCCACTTTGAAGTTTCCAGCATTGCCACGCCCTGCGGATAGATCTGGATGGGCGCGGGTGTTGCGAGGTTAAAGATCTTTTATAATTATTGCCGTGTCGCCTGTCAACGGGCTTGCTCTTGGCAGTGGCACTGCAGACCGCGCAGGGCAGACTTACGCGCACCTCGGCTAATACGGGCAGGGCACCGGGGCGGCGCAGCCTCAGCGGGCAAGTTGGCCGGATAGACCTTCGCCCGTTTGCCCGGGGGGCGAGGAGATTTAAGGTAGATCCGCGCGGCAGGGTCGAAGGTCTGGACGCGGCGCTCATCCGGCCGGGCGCGAAGCATGAGCGGGCGATCGAACCACAAGCCTGATTGAAGTCGCTCGCACGCCTTGCAGGACGCGTTTTCATGAAGCCGAAAAGGGACCTGCAGCCCGGTGCAGCTGGATTGCGCTAGCGGCAATGGTGCCATGGGCCGCAAAGAGCGCCACGTTTTTTGACCGGCCGACCTGAAAGCCCTTTTTTAGTTCCCGCACACCGCGACGAGGATATTCTATGGGCAGCCCCAATCTGCTCTACATATTCACCGACCAGCAGCGCGCCGACACCATGCGCTGCTATGGCAACGACCGGATCGAAACGCCGGCACTGAACGCTTTGGCCGCTGAGAGTTTCGTCTTCGAGCGGGCCTATGTGAGCCAGCCGGTGTGCAGCCCGGCTCGGGCGACGATGCTGACCGGGCGCTGGCCGCATAGTGCGGGCGTGCCTTCGTGCAATGTGCCGCTGGATGCTTCGGTGCCTACTTTCGCCGAATTACTGCCGGACAATTATCGCACGGCTTTTATGGGCAAGTGGCATCTGGGGGACGAAATTTTTCCGCAGCATGGTT
>CAXFTV010000121.1:0-5066 GCA_964005845.1 uncultured bacterium | reverse complement strand
CGCCACCTTGAGGACGCCCGCCCGCAGGCGCCTACCCCAGGCCAGCATGGCGCCATCGCTCTCCTCCTCTATGTCCCCGGTAAGCAGCAGACTCGCGGCCCCGTAGTCCAGTCTTAGAACTACCGAACCATTGTTCAGATTGTGGGGCGAAACACCTGCTGAATCGACAAACGCCCCAGTGGGATGCAGGACGACTCCACTCACACCTCCCAGCCCTACCAGGCTATCGCCGGCGGCCACCCGGTGGTAGCAAATCCCCCGCTCCCGAATCAAGGTCTGCAATCTCTTTGCAGTCCACGAATCATAGATCTGGCCGCTGTCCAGATAGTGCCCTACCTCCACCTTTTCGAGCAGAGTCACCAGGCCACCGATATGGTCGCTGTGCGGATGCGAGGCCACTACCACATCTATGCGGCCCACTCCATAATATCGCAAAAAGGGCAACAGCACGCGTGCACCGTGATCAAAATGAGCACTGCGCGCACCGGCGTCCACTACCATGGTTTTGCCATTGGGAAAGCGCAGAAATACCCCGTCGCCCTGGCCCACGTCCAGGAAGAATACCTCCAGATCGCGCCCCCTCAGCAGCGGGCTCCACAGCATCACATTGAGCCCGATCAGGAGTGCAAAAAGCCCTGCCTTCCAAAACCGCCGGCTCGCTGGCAGCCACCACAGCAGCGCCCCTAGCGCCAGACTGCCGACAACGAATCCCCAGCCCGGTCGGGCCGTGTCCACCGCAGCAAAGGGGATGGCCGCAAACAGGTCTACCAGATCCAGGAGAAATCGCAGCACCAGATAATTGCACGCATTGAAGGCCGTGGCCGACAACGGCAGCCACCAGCCGCCCAGCACACTTAGCAATCCCAACCCGACCACCAATCCCAGCAGCGGTACCACTACCAGGTTGGCCAGCGGGGCAATCGGCGCGAATTGCTGAAAGTGATAGGCAATCAGCGGTGCCGTGCCCACCTGGGCGGCCAGAGAGACGCACAGGGGACTGATCACCCACTGGCCGATCCAGCAGTCTTGCCGGCGCCAGGAGCTGGGGAACAACGCGGCGATGGGTCCGTGCAGCCCGACGATGGCCAGGGTGGCAGCAAAGGAAAGCTGGAAACTCAGGCTCAGCAAACTGGTCGGCCAGACCGCGAGGATGAGCAGTGCGGCCAGACCTAGCGAATTGTAGATATCTCCGCGCCGACCCAGGACGCGGCCCAGCAGGATCACACTGGCCATGAGGCTGGCCCGCACCACCGGTGGCTGCAGTTGGGTCACAAAGGCATAGGCCACCAGCACCCCTATGGTCGCAGCCGCCGTCCAGCGATCAGAGAGTCGACACAACCTGAAACCAGTAAAGAAAAAGACCGTGATCAACCCCACGTGTAGCCCGCTAATAACCAGGGCATGCGCCAGTCCGGTACTGCGAAAGCTCGCATGAACCTCCTCGGGAATCCGGTGTTTCTCCCCTAGCAACATACCCTGCAGCAACCCCGCTGGCGCCCCTCGCAGGTTGCGCTGGATAATTTCTCGAATGGCCCGTCGCAGCGGCAGTATAGCACATTCATAAAACAAACTACCCAGCCGCTCCTCCACCTCCACCACCTGGCCGGGGCGGCGCAAGTACAGTATCCCGTGAATGTGCTGTAAAGCCAGAAAAGCGCGATAGTCGAAGGCGCCGGGATTGCGCCGCCCCGGCGGCCTCAGCAGCCGGCCCTGCAACGCCAGCCGCGCCCCGTATCCACCCTGCACCTCCACCTCCCGGGCATTGACCAACACCCTCCCCGATACCCGGTAAAAAGCACTGTCTGTCTCCACCGCCTCTAACTCCAGCGCAAAACGAATCCGCTCCCCCTGCCATTCGGGTTCCTCGGCTACGCGGCCGTGGAAAATTCCCTCTGTGCCGAAAAGGCCGGCGTTTAGAAGATGGTTCGCAGGTAACAATAGTGTATCGGCCTGGTAACGCAGCGCCCCCAGCAACAGCAGCAGCCCCAGCAACAAAGAGGAAATGTTCCGCCCCTTCAACGCTGCAATCAGAGCCACCAGAACTAGCGCTAAGAAGAGAACCAACAGGAGTACAGGCGGAACGGGCACATAGTGTGCCAGGATCACTCCCGCCCCAAAGCACAGAGCAGTCCACAGTGCCGGTCGGCGTTTTCCGGATGTCCTCGCCAAAGCCATATCTGCAAAGCCGCAAAAACCATTCCAGCTGGCACGCATTTGAAGCTTTGGGAAAATACGGACGGCTGCAGAAGTCATAAGCCGAAAAAAGCATCGGCCCAACCAAGCGCAGCCCCGAGGGGGTTTTGATAGACGCCCCCATCTCCAAATCGTATTTTACTGCATGCAGATTAGACCTGGTTTGCCGCATTCAACCAAGCCCCACAAAAGAGCGAGAAACTATGCCCGCCGAACGCCCGAATACCCTGATCCTGTCGACTGACCAGCAGCGCGCCGACGCCCTGGGGTGCACCGGCCATCCGCAACTGCGCGCCAACTACTATGGCAAGATTAGCTTGATCGACGATTGGCTGGGGCAGATCCTCCAGGCCTGCGCCGCCAAAGGCTGCCTGGACAATCTGCTCATCGTCTCCTGGTCCGACCATGGAGAAATGCTGGGAGACCATCAGCTGCTGCACAAATCGCATTTTTTCGAAAGTTCCGTGCGCGTCCCCCTGCTCGTGTCCTGGCCGGCAAAAATCTGCACCGCTCAACAATCCGATGCCCTGGTCGAAACGCTGGACATTGCCCCTACGGTGCTAGAAGCCGCCGGGATCGACATTCCCGCACGCTGCATGGGCAAATCGCTCTGGCCACTCCTGGAGGAAGGCGCCGATCAGGTGGAATTCCGCGATGCAGCCTTCAGCGAAATACACTTCACGCCACCCTGGCCCGGCCACCCGAAGATGCCGCAGAGCGAACACCGGCGCAACTTTATGGTCCGTACGGACAGGTATAAATACGCGGTCGACGAAACGGGGCAGGGCTACATGCTATACGATTTGGACAAAGATCCCCGGGAACGGAATAATCTGATCGGCCACCCGAACGAGCGGGCCACTGAAAACGAAATGCGCGACCACTTGTTGAGATTTCTCTGCCGGGCGCATTCCGTCAGCGGGCTAGCAAGCTAAGCGGCCGTCTCAAAAGCTCCGCCGAACCTTTTGAGACGGAACTATGAACTGTGCTCACCAGGCCCCAGCTGCAACCGGTAGATCGATCTCTGATCTGCCAGCAGCCAGGTAGCGGGAGAAGGCTCGGTCAGGAAAAGACAGCCGGGCGCGGAAGCCACCGGCGTCAAGCTGTTCGCCGGTATATCCCACCGATAGAAGGTGCCATCCGCCAGGCAGTAATAATTCCCATCGCTCCCCTGCACGACCTTGCGAGGCATGCCGATCGGCAATGTCCCCTGGTAGAGAACCTGTCGCGTCGCACCATCGAGCAGGGCGATCTCATCCCCCTGCTGCGCTATTACCACACCCGCTGCGGAAACTCCCAGGATATTCGTCGTATCCGCTCCTGGCCACAGTTCCAGGGTGGCAACCACTGCCCGCATTGCGGGGTCAAAAGCGTAGATCAGCGCACTGTCCTGGGTGGGCGGATGGCTGCGCATCTGCCCCCACCGGTCGGTGCCACCCCACAGCAGACGGTTGCGAGGGTCGTAGGCGAGGGTTGGCAGGTTCTGGTCGGGAATGAGGTGATGGTAGACATCGATCTCCTCCGTGTCCGGATCAATTACAGCCAGGGCACCGCCCAGGTAGTTGTAGCCGCTGTCCGATGAGATATAGACCCGCTGGCCGTCCGTAACCGCTGCCCGTGGTCGCGTCTGCTTGTAGGCTTTGCCCAACTCGCTCAACTCGCGAGGATTGGCCCCATATGCAAAAGGACGGGCGGGATCGTAGATCGAAATGAGAGACTGGACGTAAATACCCAGGTAGGCTTTGCCCGCATGTCCCACCGCGCACATTGGCTCGCCGGTGACGCGCGCCACCATGCCGCTAGATTGACGGATCTCCCCGCTTTCGGGATCGATAGTGAATAAGTTCTGCTGGCTGTAATTGGCCCCGACCACCTGGCGCGAATTTATTGCCTCGATGAACATGATGGAGTTTCCACCCGCCGCGCAATTCGGCATTTGACCGCTTTGGAAGGTATCCGCCTCCGGGCTGTAGCGGAAAAGGGCGCCAAAGTGACTTATGCCCACCGCACAACCATCGACGCTTTCCAGGAACCAGGGCTCCGCCGGCCGTTGCGCATCGCCCCGCAGCAGCAGCTCGCCTGCTGCGCCCACTTCCCACAAACGGCTGCTGGGGAAGCCAAGCGCGAAACGCCGCCCTCCGACCTCTACCTGATGCGCGAAGTGCTCATCGCCCGCAGGCGCTGCGGGCAGGGACACCGAAGAAACCGGTAAGACCGGTTGTGCCGCTCTCAACTCCCGCGTTTGGGGATCGAAGAGCATCCCGATATCACCTGGCCCCATGCCCCTAAAGCGAATCCGCCCCCGATCGTCCTCACTGAAGGAATGGGTATACTTGCAACCGGGAGCCGCCTGTTTCCAAAGATTGCAGATACCAGTTTGGAGATCGTATTCCCCCAGGTACGCATTTGGATAGGTGCCAAAATAAATGCACCTATTGGAAGCGCCGAACGCCCCCCAGCTGTACTCCGTCTCCGGCAGACTGGTTTCGAGCGCTGCGAACTCTTTGGTTTCGACATCGAAGCGATAGGCCCGCCCGTTGCCGTAGGGCATGATGTAAATGCGACCATCCGCTCCCAGTGCCCCCCCGTGCGAAGCGATATCATTGTGCGGGATCTCGTAGCGTTCGACGCTCAGGTCGCGGCTGTCAATGAGGAACAACCAGTTGGCTTTTGCCGCGTTGCTGTAAGAGAAAACCGCCAGGGTGCAGCCATCGTGCAGATGCAGCACCCGCCGGGTATAACCCAGCAAAGTAGGTACCTCCGGCGTGCCCAGCAATGCCGCCCCAGGCAGCGTATCGGCAGCCACCCCGATGCGCCTTGGCCGCTGGCGCATCGGGCTATCGGCGGGCACTTCGCTCATGGTTCTATATCGG